>JADGRG010000185.1 GCA_017881145.1 Sandaracinaceae bacterium
GTGTTGAGGACGAAGTCTCCCGCAACGTGTGCGAGCGCGCCCAGACCAGAGAGCGTCGCCAGCTTCGGCGCCGCGGGATAGGCGGGGTAATCTTTGACGCCTGCGATCTTGATGCTCCCGGTGCTGCGCAGCGCCTGCAAACCGGTGATGCTCGCGAGCGCCGGATTCTGCTCGATGGTGAGCGCGCCGCTCAGCTCGATCAGATTGTCGAAACCATCGATGGTGGTCAGCGACGCGTTGTTCGAGATGGTGAGGTCCTTCGCGTTCACCAGCGATGGCAGGCGAATCGTCGTCAGGGCCGGGTTGTTCTGGATGACGACGCTGCCGGAGACGGTGGTCAGGTTGATCAGCCCAGAGCCAACCAGTGCCTGCAGCGCATTGCCCACGGGCGTTCCGGTGTTCTGCGGATCCCCATCCACCAGCAAGTCACCGCCGATGGTCTTGAGGCTTTCTAGACCTGTCAGATTGACCAGGCCCGGAGCCGAAATGCTGACATCGCCGGTGATCGTCTCGACGCCCGCCAACGCCTGGATGTCGAGTGAGTTGTGAATGAAGACGCTGCCCTGCAACACAGTGTCGCTGGCCGCGCAATTGACCGGCGTGCCGTGAAAGCACTCGTTGCCGACGCAGCGCTCTTTGCCGTTGCAGTAGTCGTTGTCGTCGCAGAAGCTGTCACCGCCGCTGGTGGCGCAGTTGAGCTTGCCTGCGATCGCGACCAGCGGCACCGCTTTCTCGCAGCCGTTGCTGGCGAGCTTGTCGCCGTCGTCGTAGCCGGGAAAGCAACTCATCACTGCGCAGGAGCCTTGCTTGCAGTAGCCGACGGCGTTTCCGAGCTGGCACTGGTAGTTGGTGTTCTCGTCGATGTGACCGTTGCAGTTGTCGTCCACGCCGTTACAGCTCTCCGGCGCGCCCGGATGCACACCGTTGTGGACGTCGTCGCAGTCGCCGAGGTTGGCGGAGCGTCCAGGGATGGGTTGGCAGCGCGCGAGCGCAGTGCCGAGACCGACGCCCCAGCCATCGCCATCCTGATCGAGGTACCAGACGGTCTGCGCGGTGTCCTCGTCGATCAACCCGTTACAGTTGTTGTCGACGAGATCGCAGATCTCTACCGCGCCAGCCGCAGTCGTCGGGTCGAGGTCGTTGCAGTCCTGGCCGCCCTGGCAATTGCTGTCGGCGACGCCGTCGTTGTCGTCGTCCTCGAAGTCGTTGGTCGCGAGCTTATAGTCCTTCTTGCCGTTGCAGTCGTTGTCGATCGCATCGCAGGCCTCGGCGGCGGCCCGATTCACCGCGGGGTTCTTGTCGTCGCAGTCGTTGTTCGAAAGCACGCGACCGGGGATCCGGTCACACGAATAGACCGGAGTGCTCGCCGCATCGCCGAATCCGTCCTTGTCGGCATCCACGAACCAGGGAGCATCTTCGTGTACCTCGTCGATGTGGCCATCGCAGTTGTTGTCCTTGCCGTCGCAGATCTCGAACTCGCCGACGAAGACCTCGGGATCTTTGTCGTCGCAGTCGTTGGCTTCGAGCGCAAGCCCGACCGTACCGGCGCAGGCCATCACGGGAGTTCCACCCTGCTCGCCGTGACCGTCGCGATCTTGGTCGGGGTATTGCTTGATGGACACGCCCTCGTCGGTCTGGCCATCGCAGTTGTTGTCGTAGAGGTCGCAGATCTCGGCGGCGTGCGGATTGACCGCCGGGTTCAGATCGTTGCAATCATCCCCGCAATTGAGCTTGGCATCCTTGGCGTCGCTCTCGGCGTTGCAGCAATGCGCGTCGTCGAAGCCGTCGTGATCCGAATCCTTCCGACCGTACGTGCTCGGATCGCAGTCGTCGTCGCGGTTCTTCGCGTCGCAGACTTCGATGTTGCCGGGGAAGCGCAGCGGGTCTGCGTCGTCGCAGTCATCGCCGAAGGGCTTGCCGGCCTTGTCCACACACGTCTTGTCGTAGTGACCGTCACCATCCGCGTCGGCGGGCAGGTTCTCGCAAGCATGCTTCGTTTCGGAGCAGCGGTCCTGGGTGCAAGCAAGACCGTCGTTGCACGCCACGGCCGTGCCCGCGACACAGCTTCCGGCCTTGCAGGTTTCTTCACCGGTGCAGTAGAGGCCGTCGTCGCAATCGACGTCACTGGCGCAGGGCTTGTGGCCCGCATCCGCGCCGGCATCCTTCGCCCCGGCATCGTGACCTGCGTCACTCGACGACTTGCTCTCGCTCTTGCAGCCCAACGCCGGCCCCAACGCCAGGCCCAACCCCATCAAGGCCGCCCCAATGCACACACCCGAAGACCAAACGCGCTTGAACATGCATTCCCTCCTACGACGACCCAACCTGCGACGACCCAACCGACGACGACCCAACCGACGACGACCCAACCGATCGCCCACTGCCAACTCGGTCGCTTTGCCCTTAGCAGGGCGCGCCTGGGGTTTCAATCAAGGAGCGTGTGAGCTTGCCCGGCGGAGTCAAAGTGGAAAGTCGCGCAACGACGCGGTATCTGGTCTTCAGAGAGAGAAGGAGAGCCCATGAATCAGCGCCTCGACATGCTCGACAAGATGATCGCCAAAGGGTCGGTCGATCCTTTCGTTTCGTACGCCCGCGCGCTGGAGCTGCGTTCGCTCGGCCGCAAGGACGAGGCTCTGTCGGCGTTTGGAGAGGTGCGCGAGCGCTTCCCGGGCTACGTGCCGACCTATCTCATGGCTGGCCAACTTGCAGCCGAGCTCGGCCTCTTTGACGTCGCACGAGACTTCCTGACGCAAGGCCTGTCCGCGTCGTCCGCGGCGGGCGACGAACACGCCGCCTCTGAGCTCAACGCTGCGCTCGCCTCACTGCCCCAATGAGGTGCTCACGTGCACACGCATCACGGGTGCTGCCCACTTGCACACGGCGACGCAAGCTCACGCTCAGCGCTTGGCGCGCTTCTTCGCGGCGCTCTTCGGCGCGGGCGGCGCGTTCTCTTCCATCGTCTCGAGGCCGCGCAGCACGGCGAGCCGCAGCACGACCGAGCGGGAAAGTCGGCCAACCACGAAGATTTCGCTATTCTCCTTCAGCTTCGGAATGAGCGCGTCGGCGCGCGTGAGCAGAGCCTTGGGCAAGCGCAGTGTCACAATGCTGGAGTCGGCCATCGGTGCCTTTCGACGCGGCCCCGTGGGAGGCGCCGCGACCGCGTGCTTGGGCGGCGGAAAGCGTGCATCCTGCGTCCGCGATCATGCAGAACGTCGGCAGCTCGTTTGCGTATCCGCCCTAATCCAGATCCGAGCCTATCACGACATGCAACGTGATCGTGCGTCGATCGTGTGCACTATGTAATCGTCGAGGTGGGAAATCGCCCATGCGAAGCACGGCGAAAATAATGCGCGTGTTACGAGCTAAAGCCTACCTGCAGGCCAAGGTGGTTTCGTGCGCGCTCGTGTCGTTGCTTGTGGCTTGTGGTGGCCGCACAGCCATCCTCGGTGCGTCCAGTTACGGTGCGTCCGCTCCAGCGGCGGAAGTCTGTAACGACCTCGACGACAACGGGGACTCGCGAGTCGACGAAGGCTTTCGCGACTCAGCCGGACGCTATGTTACGGACCAGAACTGCGGCGTCTGTGGACACGCCTGCACCAGTCGGTTGCCACACGCCCAGAGCGTCGGCTGCGGCCTGGTCGACGGCGCAGCGCTCTGCGTGGCCAAGGATTGCGACGCCGGCTTCGGTGTCTCGCTCTCCGGCCGCTGCGTGTCGATCGCCGAACGATTATGTATGCCGTGCCAGAGCGACCCGGACTGCGGGTCGGTGCTCGGTGCACGCTGCGCGCTGATCGCGGGCGAACATCGCTGCGCGGTCGGCTGCGCCGATGGCTGCCCGTCAGGTTACAGGTGCTCCGCAGATGCCGATAGACTTTGCGTGCCCAGCTCCGGAAGCTGCATCTGCGGCCCAGACGACGCCTTCCAGTTGGCCTGTGTGGTGCGCGGCGCAGGCAGCCAGAGCTGCTCCGGACATCAGACTTGTGCTCATGCCGTGGTGTCGAGCTGCCAACCCGACGCGGAGGTCTGCGACGGCCTCGACAACAACTGCGACGGCCAGATCGACGAGGGCTTCGTCGATCAGCGCGGCGCCTACAGCCTGGACGTAGCCAACTGTGGCGCCTGCGGCGTGGACTGCCGTAGTTCGGTCGATGCCGGCATTCCGCTGCGCTGCGGCGGCGACCCCTTTGCACCCAGCTGCGTCGTGGTCTGTCCGGACGCATCGAACGGAACCCAGGTCGGCGACCATCTGGATGCCGACCGCATCATCGCCAACGGTTGCGAGTGCGTGGTGACTTCGCTCACGGACACACCCGGCACGCCCGCTTCAGAACGTCAGCTGGACGCGAACTGCGATGGCGCCGATGGCAACCTGCTCGGCAGCTACTATGTTGCAGCTGACGGCGACGACACGGGACCAGGCTCTCCAAACCGACCGCTGCGCACGATTTCCCGCGGAATCGAGCTCGCGGCGGCTTCGCAACAGTCCGCCGCGCCGCGGCCAGATGTGTATGTCGCGACCGGAACCTACACCGAGACCGTGCACCTGCGTGATGGGGTGCTCTTACACGGCGGCTATCGTCGCGACTTCCTGGCTCGCGACACCACCGGCTTCGAAGTGATCGTGGTGGCCCCCGCGAACACCGATGCGCTGGGCGGCGCCGCCTTGGTCGCCGACGGCGTGGGCCAGCACAAGAGCCTGGTCGAAGGCATGCAGCTACGTGGCTTCGACGCCAGCGGTGCGGGGCAGCCGGCGCTCGGCGTGTATGTGAGCAACCCGGGCTCGGGGCTGACGCTGCGCGAGCTGCGGATCCGGCCGGGCAAGCCTTCCGCAGGAACCGATGGCAATCCGGGCCAAGCCGGCCAGGGACCGAGCGCGAAAGCCACGGCCGGGGAGCCGCCGCGGGCCGCGATCGAAGACGCCGCCCACAGGTGCACGTCAACTAGCGCGAATGTCGCCAACGGCGGCGGAGCCGGGAAGAACAGCTGTGGCGGGGTCGACGTCTCGGGTGGCCGTGGCGCATCACCACAGTGCCCGCACTTCCCGCAGCGCGCGCCTTCCGGCGCTGTGGGCCAAGGACCTGGCGCGGGTCGGGCGGGCGCGGGCGGCACCGACGTGAGCGGTCCCATCACCGGCGGCTCGAGCTGTCCGAGCGGACTGTGCTGCGGGCTGGCCGACTTCACCGTGCCGACCGTCTACCCGCAGACCATGCCCGGTGGCGATGGCGCGGGCGGTGAAAACGGCACGGCCGGGACTTCCTGCGCCGATCCACTGGGCGCTTTCGTGAACATGCATTGGCAGGCTGGGTCTGCCGCTCTGGGCGGCAGCGGTGGCGCGGGTAGCGGCGGTGGCGGCGGTGGTGGTGGTGGTGGTGCTGAAATACGTTGGTTCGACAACGTCTGCGCGTTCCCGGACGGCATCGGCGGAGCGGGTGGTGGCGGCGGCGCTGGCGGGTGTGGCGGTGCAGCAGGCGCAGCGGCGACCTCAGGCGGCCCGGCCATCGGCCTACTCGTGTTGGTAAGTGCGCGGGATGCGCTGCCGGTGATCGAGTCCATCAGCGTGACAGGCCAAGACGGAGCACGAGGCGGGGATGGCGGCGCAGGTGGCGACGGCGGCCCCGGCGGCTCGGGCGGCGACGGCGGCTCTGTCTCGCGCGCGGCGCTCTCCACGCCGACCCTGGCCGGCGCGGCACCCGGTGAGCGCGGTGGCAACGGCGGCAAGGGTGGCTCGGGCGGCGGGGGCGGCGGGGGCTGCGGCGGTTCGAGCCTCGGCATCTGGGTGAGCGGCATCGGCTCTGACCCGAGCATCGAAGCGACGCTGCGCGCGAAGAACGCGTTGGTGATAGGCAAAGGCGGGGCTGGCGGCCGGGGTGGCGGGGGCGCGGTGCCTGCCGCTGATGGCGTCCAAGGAGTGGGGCTAGATGTTATCTTGCGTTGAAAGGTGGCGAGCCAGACTCTTCCTACTTGCAGCCATCGGCTGCGTCACTGTGCTCTCTGCGTGCGCTGCGCGTCATCCGTGCTCGCCGGAGGTCTGCGACGGTCGTGACAACGACTGCGATGGCAAGATCGACGAAGACTTCGTGGATGCGAGCGGGCTCTACGCAACCGACGACCACTGCGGTGGTTGCGGCATCGCCTGCAGCCAAGTCTTTCCGACTGCCGCACAGACCGTCTGCGTGGTCGAGGCCGATGCGCCGCAGTGTCGCATCACGGGCTGTCCGGAAGGCCAGGTGCTGAGCGGAGCCAGTGCCTGCATTCCCGAACCGCCGCTGCTCTGCCTGCCCTGCGCTTCGGACGACGAGTGTGCGGTCCGTTCTGCCGGCGCACGTTGCATCGCTGACGCCAATGGCGGCGGACGCTGCGGTCGCGTCTGTGACCCTGACGGCGCCTGCCCACAGGGCTATTCGTGCCAGCAGGTCCAAGGTGGCGCCAGACAGTGTCGACCATCAGCCGGCTCCTGTCTGTGCAGCGAAGCCATGACCGGTGCGCTCCTGGCTTGCGAGCTACATGCCGACGCGACGCACGTCTGTGCGGGCGTGCAGGAGTGCACGAGCACCGGACTGGGTGCCTGCAAGCCAGCGCTCGCCGAGACCTGCAACGGGCAGGATGACGACTGCGATCTGGTAGTGGACAACGGCTTCCTCGACGCGCAGGGACGCTACGTCGGCCGCGACCACTGCGGCGGCTGCGGGATGCCTTGCGTCGAGCCGGGCCCGCACATGGTTGCAGCCTGCGTGCCGAGCGCGCACTCGGCGAGCTGCCACATCAGCTGCGACGCGGGCTTCGTCGACGTCGATGGCCTCAGCGCGACAGGTTGCGAATGCCAGCTCGCCACCGGCCCAGTGGTCTTGGTGGGTGGCGATGGGAACTGCGACGGCATCGTCGATCCAACTCCCCGGCTGATCTTCGTCTCGCCTGCGGGTAACGATGCCAACGACGGCAGCGACGTCCAGAGGCCCGTCCGCACCATCCCGCGTGGCCTCGCGCTCGGCCACGCCACCGGTCGCAGCGTGTTAGTCGCCAGCGGCATCTACGCCGGTCCGGTCGCGCTCTTGCCATCGGTGGCTCTGGTGGGCGGCTACAGTCCGGACTTCCGCGAGCGAGACCTCGCGCTCTACCCGGTGCTGATCGAGGCGCCGAGCGGAGCCGATGGAAAGCCCGTGCTGATCTGCAAGGACATCACGACGACGACCTACTTCGATGGTTTCTCACTCGCAGCTGGTGACGCCACCAGCCCCGGCCAGGGCAGCACCGCGGTGTCGCTCGACGGCTGCGGTCCGAACGTGGAGCTGGTCAATCTCACCGTGCTGGCAGCGCGCGCGAGCACGGGAACGCGCGGCCAGGACTCGAGCGAACGCCTCGCCAGCCGCGGCTTGTCCTCGCTCACACAGCTCGATGCCGTGACGGGCGCGCACGGCGGCAATGGCGGCGTGGACGCAATTGGTTGCCCACCGATCGCAGGCGGAGACGGCGGCGCGAAGGTCTGCGGCAGCCACAATGTCAGCGGCGGCTCGGGCGGCGGTGCGCTCTGCCAGAAGCTCTCGTGCGACAACGCCAGCAGCACGCGCTGCGGCAACGCGGGCTGCGCGGACTTCACCAGCCACGGCCTCTGCGACCTGAACGCAGCCAAGCTGGCCGCCGTTGCCAACCCCGCCGCACATGACGGGCAGGGCAGCTCGCCCGGCAAGGGTGGCGAGCCCACCTACGACGCGCCCACCGACCACGGCGTGTGCGAGTTCTGCGACGACAACCCGAGCCTGCCCCGCATCGGCGACGATGGCGCAAGCGGCATGGCAGGCAGCGACGGCGGCGCGGGATCCGCCTGCACTGGCGTGGTGAGCCTCGACCCGGGCGGACGCGTGGCCGCCGATAGCGGCGAGGCTGGAGCGGACGGGAGCGACGGCTCGGGCGGCGGAGGTGGGACAGCCGGAGCAGGCTATGCAGTGATCGCCAACACTGCCGGCACATGCTCCTCGGTGCCGGGAGGCAGCGGTGGTGGCGGTGGCAGCGGTGGGTGCGGCGCGCCCGGCGCCTCGGGTGGCGGAGGCGGAGGCGTGTCGGTCGGAGTGCTGGTCCGCTTGTCGACAGCGGTAACGAGCGGGCCGACGCTGCGCGCTGTGCGCATCGTGACGGCCAGCGGCGGCGACGGCGGTGACGGCGGCATCGGTGCCTCGGGTGGCGGGTCGGGGGCCGGCGGCCTGGGCGGCGAAAGCCAGTTCTGGTGCGCGCGCAGCGGCGGACGTGGCGGCGATGGCGGGCCTGGCGGCGCTGGAGGCGGAGGCGGAGGTGGCTGCGGCGGAGGCAGCTACGGCGTGATGGTCGTGGCGGCTGGCGTCGACGGCACGCCCTACGCAAGCGCACTGGCGGCTCAAGCCCAGGTCGAAGTAGCAGGTGGCGCAGGGCGCGGCGGGCGTGGTGGCTTCTCACCCGGCCACGCCGCACCGGCAGGGACCGACGGAACGACCGGCCCAGTCGTGCTCGCGACCCCCTCCGGTTGACGAAAACCCGTCGGCGACTACACTGCGCGGACTTTTCCGGCGTCACGCATCGCGTGGGGTTGGGGTTTGGTTTTCACGGAGCAGCCTTCGGCTCCGGTTTGGTTTTCACGGAGCAGCCTTCGGCTCCGGTCTGGTTTTCACGGAGCAGCCTTCGGCTCTCCTTTTGGTTCATGCGGAGCACGCCATGCGAGACCTCATCAAGCTGACCTGCCAAGACTGCAAACGCGACAACTACGTGACCGACAAGAACAAGCGCACGCAGACCGAGAAGTTCGAGATCAAGAAGTTCTGCGCTGCTTGCCGCAAGCATACGTCGCACAAAGAAGGCAAGATCAGCAAAGGCTGAGCTGTCTTGGGTGGGTCTCGAAAGCGCGCGCCAGCATCATCCGATGCGGCGCGCTTTGCGTTGCGCTAGCCTGCCTTGCGCAATAGGAGGCGGTCATGGTCGCGTATTCCAAGGGCATGCCGGTCGGAACCAAAGCGCCGGTGTTTTCACTGCCTGGTGTCGACGGCAAGACCTACTCGCTCGAGTCGTTTGCAGACGCGAAGCTTCTGGTCGTCGTCTTCACCTGCAATCACTGCCCCTATGCGCAGGCGCTCGAGCCCCGCTTCATCGAGCTGCAGTGCGATTACGCCGCGCGCGGTGTTCGCCTGGTCGGCATCAGCTCCAACGACGACAAGGCGTATCCGGAGGACAGCTTCGCGAAGATGCAGGAGCGCGCCAAGAACCACGGCTGGAACTTCCCCTACCTGCACGACGAGAGCCAGAGCGTCGCCCGCGCCTACGATGCGGCCTGCACGCCCGACATCTTCGTCTTCGATGCCGAGCGCAAGCTGCGCTACAACGGCCGCTGCGACGACAACTGGAAAGAGCCCGACAAGGTGCAGAAGCGCGAGCTGCGCCATGCGCTCGACCTTCTGCTCGCGGGCAAGCCTCTGGACTTCGAAGTCACGCCTGCTCTCGGCTGCTCCATCAAGTGGAGGCAGTGAGCGGCGCCGAACGCCACCAGCCGGGGCCCGCGCCGCGGGGGCACTGGTCTCGCCGGACCGATCCCGCGGGGGGCTTGCCAAGAGCCAAAAGCTCGGTAAAGTGCCGCCGGTTCTGGTGGATGTAGCTCAGTGGTAGAGCGCTGGATTGTGGTTCCGGATGTCGCGGGTTCAATCCCCGTCATTCACCCAA
>JADGRG010000003.1 GCA_017881145.1 Sandaracinaceae bacterium
ATCCGAGAGAGCTCGTCGAGAGCCCGTACGTGATAGGGACTGCCCGGCGCATACCAGCGGGCTGCTCTGCGAAAGTGGACGATCGCGCCGTCCACGTCGCTCTGCGAGGCCAGCACCTCGGCCTGCCGCAGCTCGTCGCGCGCCGAGCTCACGACTCTGACGACGAGCACAGACAAGAGGAGCGCGGCAATGCCCACGCCGCGCGCAATCCGAGCCGCAAGCGCTGGCGAAGTGGTCACAAGAAATCACGCCGTCTGAAGATGAGCGACGCCACGGTCAGCAGAATGGCCGAGTAGACCAACGCGTAGCCCATGGTCGAAGCGAGATAGGTGAAGGGTCCGGAGGCTGCATCGAGGTGCATCTCCAGCGTTTGCCGACCGGGGACAAAGAGGTTGAAGTTGGGCCAGACATGCACGAGCTGACGGAGCAGGTCCTTGACGGACTGCGGCAACACCTTGCCTTTCATGCTGATCATGAGGTCCGCCGAACGACCGACCACCCACACCCCGAGCGTGAAGAGCGCAGTCAGAAATGGCGTCGAAAACGCCGAGAACAATAGGGCCACGGCCGTCAGTACCAGCACCTCACCGAGGGTCAGCAGCAGCGCCGAAAGAATCGGCCCAAGCGCAATGCCGGCGTGGGCAGCCAGCGCTGCGGCGCGGGCGAGCGCGAAGGCCGGCCACGGAACCAGCACGGCCGTGCGATCACGAGCTTTGTACATCGCGATCCCGAGCAGCGCCGGTAGACCCACGACCGCCGCCGCCAAGAGCGGCAGGTTGGCCTTCGCCTGCGTCGCGGTCACGCAGAGCTGCACCGCGCCCATGATGGCCACGAACACGAACGCGGTGAGCGCGATGCCGAAGTATTTTCCCAGCAAGAACTCGTGGCGGCGGATCGGTTTGGGCAGAATCACGTAGAGCGTCTTGCGCTCGATCTCCTTGTAGAGGAGTGACGAGCCCAGAAACACCGACACCACGACCGAGAAGAAGGAGATGGACGCGAGCCCGATGTCGAGGACGATCCGTCGCTCTTGATCGAGCGAAACCTCGGCCATGGCGAGCGTCAGCACCAGGATCGAAAGCGCCACGCCGAGCACACCGTTCAACACACGGTCGCGCACGGCCTCGCGGAAGGTGTTCACGGCCACAGCAATGATTCGGCCCATGGGCGGCATTGTAATCGCCTGTCCGCGGGCCGTCACCTTCGCGCGCTGCGCGTGTGCATAGAAGAAGCGGCGCCTTCAGGGCGAGCCGGAAGGCTGGGCGATCGCGCTGGCCAGCGGTCTTGCCGTGGGGATCAGACCCTCGCCGATCGCGAAGCGCGCCACGACTTGCAGATACCCCAGCCAAAGCAAGAGGCCGCAGAGTCCAGCCAGGTAGCGCAGCGCGACGGGCCGAGAGCGAGGCCGGAGGCGCTCCGCGACTCGTGCCAGCGAAGTGCCGACATGAAACGCAAGGGCCGTGGCGCCGACCACGTAGGCGATCAGCGGCCCGGGCCGTCCAAGGGTCGTCCACAGCGTGTCGTAGGCGGCTCTCACCGTGGAGTGCGCGCCGGCTTCCGGCCAGAGCTGCACCATGTGATAGGCGACGAAAGAAAGGAGCAGCACGCCGGTGACGAGCCGAAACCGAAGCAGGGGATCGTTCGACTGGCTGGCGCCCAAGCCAGCCCGACGCTGGGCTGCGACGCTGCGCATACCCAGCACGGCATGCGCGACCATCCCACCTGCGAGCAGCGCGAGCAGCACGCTACCCAGCGCTGAGCTGCGCGCTCGGTCAACCCAGAGCTCTCGGGCTTCCAGGGCGGGCCAGAGTTGCCAGAGATGAAAGCACGCGAAAGCGAGCAGCGGCCCTACACCGAGCCAGCTCTGCACGCGCTGCCACGGCTTGCGCGCTTGCTCACTTATCTCTTGGGTCGGCATATCGGAGCAGGATCGTGACAGGCTCGCGCGCCTCTGCCCAGGCTCGGTATCGACCCAGAGCTACCCGTGGCGGCTGCGGCCTTCACCATGAAACCCGAGCAGCATCAGCGGCTCGTCGGAGAGCTGTAGCTCGATGCGGGAAGCCATCTCGACGACGCGATGGTCGTGCGGGCCGTCGAGGTAGACTCGCGCGGAACGCATCCGGCTCTCCACACGTAGCACCGCACCCGCAGGAACCAGGCCCTTGAGCATGCGATAACCCTCGCGACGCGGATAGTAAGGCTCGCGCACCACGAACTGCAGCTGTTTCGAGCGAATCGGCAGGATGCGCCCTCCCGCCGAACGTTGTCCGGCCGTAGATCCGGCCGCGGGCCCCACCCAGATGCCGCTCGACTTCTGCTCCTCGCCGCGGCGACCCAGCTGCAGCGTGTAGCGCGAGGTCGACGCCGGACACTCGTGGCAGAAGAGCACGTCGTTCAGCACGCGTTTAGTGACGAGCTCGCCGTCTATGTCGACACGCATCCGGCTGAGCGGCGCGACGCGCAACTTGCCGCGCAGGGCTGCGCCGAGCACCTCGCGGACCTCGCCTTTCTTGCCCGCGCAGAAGTAGCCGACGCTGTCGTCGGGAGCGCTGTTGATCGCGACGATCGGCACGTCCGGCCCAACCAGGCGCGAGGCCCAGAGCAGAGTGCCGTCGCCACCCAGCGTGACCACGAGATCGAAAGCCTGTGCGTGCCCCGGATGCGAACGATGCCGAAAGCTCGCGCGCGCTCCTAGATCGGCGAGCGCAGCGCGGGCTTCGGCGAGCGTCTCCAGGTGGTGTTCGTGTGCACGCAAGAGGCGTGCAACCGAGGTGTCGCCACCGGCGATGAGGCCCTTGATGCGTTCGTTGTGCCGCTCGCGCACGTAGATCTGATACGCGGACTTCTTGTAGATCAGAAGCACGCGCGGCGCTTGCGAACCGGCCGTTCGCGACGTGTTCACCCAGGAATCTTCTTTGCGTCTTCGAGGAACTGTGCGAGGCCAAGGTCGGTCAGCGGATGCTTCAGCAACTGCAAGATGACCTTGTAGGGGATGGTCGCGACGTCGGCGCCCATCTCGGCACAACGCAAAAGGTGCACGGGATGACGGATGCTGGCGGCCAGCACCTCGGTCTCGTAACCATAGTTGTTGTAGATGGTCACGATCTGCGAGATCAGCTCGAGCCCATCGCCGCCGATGTCGTCGATGCGACCGAGGAAAGGCGAGATGTAAGTGGCGCCAGCTTTGGCGGCCAAGAGCGCTTGCGGTGCGCTGAAGCAGAGCGTGACGTTGGTGTTGATGCCCGCCGAGCTGAGCGTGCGCACCGCGCGGATGCCCTCAGCGATCAGCGGCACTTTCACCACGATGTTCGGGTGAATGGCGGCGAGGATCTTGCCTTCACGCACGATGCCTTCGGCGTCGGTCGCCAGGACCTCGGCACTGATGGGACCGTCGACCACTTCGCAGATGTCGCGAATGACCTTTTCGAGCGATCGGCCGGTCTTGGCGATCAGGCTCGGATTGGTGGTGACGCCGTCGATGCAGCCCATGGCCACGGCGTCTTTGATCTCGGCGATGTCCGCGGAATCGATGAAAATCTTCATTGTGGAATCGGATCCTATACCGGGACTCGCTGGGATTGAACTTCCGGCAGGTGTGGCGAGCCGTCGCCGGTTGTAGGACTCCGCCGAAAAGCGGTCAAGTCCTGCGCTCTGCGCCCCAAGCAGGCGAAAAACCTGCACTGGCGTTGGGATTTGCATGGCGCACTATGAGACCGTTGAATTGCGGCAGGCTTCCGCCGTCCAAGCCAGGCATGATGCGCCCTTCAATTGCAGTATCGGCTCTACTTTCGCTTTCGCTCCTCGGCGCTGGCGCACCCGCCGAGGCGGACGACAAGAGCCACTACGACGCCCGAACCGATCGCCTTGCGGGACTGCGCCAAGACGATCTCGAACGCCTCGCGCCGCACCTGGCGCGTGGGCCGGTCGCTTTGATCGAGTTCGCCAATTCGGATGCCGATGAGCTACCGGGCATCAATTTCGCGCTGCTGGTGCACGCGAACGCAGCCGTGGTCGAAGCCTTGATCAGCGATCCGACGGGCTACCCGAAGTTCATGCCGACCATCGACTCGGTGCAGGTCGTGGAGCGCCACGGCACGGCCATAGTCTACGACTGGGCCTTCAATCTCGCCGTGTTGCGCATGCGCGGACGCAACCTGATGACGGTGTATCGGCCGCTGCCGAATCAACCGGATGCCGCAACGCGCATCACCGTCGACAACCAAGAGGGCGATCTCGGCCAGGGGCGCATGCTCTTTCGCGTGCATCCGCGCGGGCCCGAGACCTGCATTCTGGTGGTCTCGATGCGGGTCGATCTGCGCGAAGCCAACTACATCGCGCGTCAAATGGCCACAGCGGCGCGCAGCGTGAATCGCTCGGCGAATCTCGCGCTCGCGTGCTCGATGGCGCTGCACTTCAGGCGCGAGGCCGAGCATCGCACGACCACCAAAGACAGCAGCAGTGGCACCGGCCCCTTGGTTACGCGACAGGTCGATGTGCACATGCTGGCACGGCTGCTCGACCGCGGAGACCTCGTGCTCTTCAGCATGAGCGGCGATCGACTCGATCAGCTCACGGTGCTGGGTGTGGTCGAGCAGAGCATGGACAAGGTGCAAGCCGCACTGCGTAACGCACGGGCCTTTGGCAGCGAGCTCGTGCCCGGCGCTGCCGCGACCATCGTATCGGAAGCGCACGGCATCACCATCTTCGATTGGTCGATCGATCTGCCGCTGGTCGGCGTCTCGGGACGCATGCGCATGGACGAGCGCAAACCGGTGGTGTCTGTCGACGCTACCTCGGGCGCGCTGCACGGTGGGCACTGGCTCTTCGATGTGACGTCGCTCGCCAAGCGAGTCACCCTCGTCAACGCCTCGGCACGCTTCGATTTCACCGATTCTACTTGGCTGCTGGAAAAGCTGATCAGCGCCGACCCCGACCTCGGTCACGGCATCACCGCCGCCAGCGAAGTGATGCTAGTGCGCGCCCTGCGCTCGCGCGCAACCGAGCTCTGAGCGAAGCCCCCGCTGCTCCGGACTCAACCTGAAAAGGAGCGCCCGAAAGCGCGAGCGCCACGAAGGGCTGGAGCCAGATCAGGTAGTTGCCGTGCACCACCTTGTTGAATGCAACGAAGGCGGTCAGGAGCAGCGCTGCTATCGGCAGCAGCGCCGCGAGATCACGTCGCTTCGCGCGGGCCCAACGCAGCACGAAGAAGGCGAGCGCACCGAGTTGCAGCAGCGTGACGAGCGGCTGCAGAGCCGCCGGCAAGTAGCTACGTATGCTGGAAGTGTTGGTCGGACGCACGGCGCCGAAGAGCACGAGGTTCGCGATCATCTCGCGAGGCGACCACAGAAAGAACGGCAGGTAGATGAGGCTCGCCGTTGCCACGGTGCCCACTAAGAAGCGCCGCCACGAGACGCCGTCCAGCCTCACCAGAAGCAAGGCGACGAGCGGCGCCGGCAGTTGCTTGGTTGCAAGCGAGAGGCCGCAGAACACACCCGCTAGAAACGAGCGCCGCTGTGCCGCGAGCAGAACGGCGCAGAGCACAAGGACGACGGGGATGATGTCGTTCGAGCAGTTGACGGTGAGCTCGTGCAAAAAGCCCATCGGGTCCGGCGGTACGAGGCGATAGCGGTGGCCGAGGGCTTCGAACTTGGCGCGTGGCAAAAGCGCCGAAAGCGGAATGGCTGCTGGCAAGAGAAAGCCCACTAGCGAGCGCCACGGAGCACAAGGCAAGGCGGGATAGGCAGTGCGTGCGAGCCACGCGCAAAGTGCGAGCAGCGCCATCCAGAACACGAAGTTCACGACGGAGATCCCCGGTTCGACCAAGAAGTGCGTCACCGGCAGGTAGAGCAGCGCCATCAGCGGGCCGTACTTGTAGCCGTCCATGAAATCGAAACCGGCCCCATGATGCGTCCAAGCGGCGTAGGTCCCACCGCTCTTGCTATCGATGCAACGATCATCGACTAGGCACCAAGACCAAGTGTCTTTCGGCTTCGCTGCTGGAGGCTTGGGCGGCGCAGCCTTGGGCTTCGCTGCTGGCGGTGGGGGCGGCGCGGCGGGTGCAGCGTTAACCGGTGCGGTTTTGGGCGGTGCGCGCTTCACTGCCGCGGGCGCCTTGGGCGGGGACTTGGGTCGCAACTGCGCTTTCGGGAGGCGCAGAGATCGCGGCGGGACTGCGACCGCGCACTCGGCCCAGGGATTCATGCCACGCAGGAGCCACTCTCCAGCGCAGATGGAAGGACGGCCCATGTCGGTCGTGCACTCGACGTCGCTCAGCATGTCGTGGACGAAGGCGCGCGTCTGCGCGAAGCCGAGCCAGAGCGCAAACGCGATCAGGCCGAGGCGGTAGTGCCCGCTGGTGAAGACGGAGTGCAGCTTAGGGCGGCGTGATGTCGCCCACGCGACGAAGAGGAAGAGTGCGAGCAGCGTGCAGAGCCGGAAGACACCCGCGCCCCAAGAGAAGTAGCGGGTGAGCAAGAGAAGCGCGGGCGGCGTTGCGACCAGGCCGACCTCCACGGCCAGCGCGCGCAACGCTTGCCACCCAGGTGGAGCCCCGACTGTGCCGGACTGTGCCGTGTTCGGGATCATCGGATCTCGAGCGCAGCAATACACGTACCATCAGACAACGTACACGCCTGACTCCGACGCGGTGCTGGAGGGCTCGGGCAGACACGTGGGAGCAGCGGCTGCTCAGGTCCTCAGACCGCGCAAGAGGTTCTCGGTGAACGCGAGAGCGTGTTCGCTCAGAAGTGCAGGAGTGCCGTAGCCGAGCCGGAGGCTGGAGCGAGCGCCAGGCGTCGCGGAAGCCGAGTGGCGGATGCCGTGTTGGGAGCGGACTCGTTCGGTGCATCGTCGCCGGTGAGGTAGAGCACAGCGGCAGTTGCGATGGCCATCACTCCGACGCCAAAGCCCACATCGGCAAAGAGCGCATAGCGTTCGCCGCGATCGGCGGTGGCGGTGGTGGGATGCTGGTTGAAGTCGTGCTGCTCACTCATCGCGAGAAAGCCCAGCACGGTGCCGGTGACGAGGCCGGCTGCGCCGATGCCTGCGGTCACCCAGATCGCCGTAGTCGACCGGCCGGAAGGCGTCGTAGCTGCAGGCGGTGCCGCGTTGGTCTCTGCTGCTGGCAACGCAGCTGCTGCAACCGCCGCGGGTGGCGGCACAGGCAACGCTTCGAGCATCACGCGCAGCTCGTGCTTGCCACCGGGAGTCAGCTTCACTGCCTCCGTTCCAGCGTGATAACCGTGCAGGGTGTAGTGGATCTCGTGGCCGCCTGGCGCGAGCTTGAGCTGCGCGGGCGCCAGCTTCTGCGTGGGCAAACCGTCGACGGAGAGCTCGGCACCCGCCGGCTCGGTCGTTACCGCGAGCATCGCTGGCGTGGCGGAAAGCTCCGTGATCTTGGCTTCGATGTCGGCTCGATTGGGCGCATCCGCACGAGCCTCCAAGTAGAAACGCAGCGTCCCGATGGCCGCTTCGACGCGCTCGAGCTTGGCCTGCGACTCGGAGATGCTCAGCAGCACGATCGGGTTGGGAACCGCTGCGAACGCTTCCTGAAATGCGGCGAGCGCTTCATCGTAGTGGCCGGCGCTGAACGCCGACTGCCCGCGTGCGTAGGCCGCACGCGCCTTCTCCTTGGTGTCTGCGCTCGGCTCAGCGCTCTTCTCGGCACTCTTTTCAGCGCTGCTGGCCTTGCCTCGTTTGGCGCCGCTCGACTTATGCTGCGCGTGCGCGGCACCGGGAACGGACGCGACGAGGACGGCGAGAAGAACGGCTACTGTTACAGCTACAGCTACACGGGTATATGACGTGCGCATCATCTGGTCTGGCACGGTACGGCGCGGCCGGATCTGCGTCAACCACCGTCCAAGTGGCCCGCGTCGCTGCTGGAGCTGGCGTCTGCACCTGAATCCGCGACGCTCATGTTGGGACCTGCATCCGACTTGGGGCCTGCATCCGACACGGAGCTACCACCACCGCACTCGATGTCGGTGGAGTGGCCACAGATTCCGCGCGACCCAGAGCCCGCGATGCAGCAGATCAGGCCGGAGGAGCAATCGCGGGTCACCTGACAAGGATCACCGGCGCTCTTCGAGCACGCGGCCGCGAGCAGGACGAGAGTCAACAACGCCGAGAGCCGAAGGCTGCTCGGCGGGCAGGTAACTACCTTGCAGCCAGAGAGAAGGGTCGGTAGCTCGCGTTTGCGTTCCAAGGCATGTCCTCCGCACCGGGACGCTCTGGCCCGGCAAACGAGGCGGCAGCATAGAGCCGTTCCGCCAGCGACGCCACGTGGATCACGGGGCAAGCGCGCGGGTTTGCTTCAGGGCTTCGGGGCGCGCGCTGGCGTGACCAACTCGCTCGGGTAGGCGCAGCGAAAGCCGACGTCGGGCCTGCGCTCTGCTTCGGCCAGGTGCGCCCGCGCTCGCACGCGCAGGAAGGGTGGCGCACCGCGCCAGGAGCCGCCGCGAAGCACCCGCTCAGTGCCAATGCGAGGGCCCTCCGGATCGACGGCGGACCCGGCGCTCGCGTAGGGGCCGTAGCGATCCGCCACGAGCTCCCAGACGTTGCCAGCCAAGTTGCGCAAGCCGCAAGCGCTGCGGCCATCCGGATACGCATCGACCGGTGCCGCTTGCAGATACCCATCGAGCGGGCTCGCTTCGCCCACGGCTTGCGCGTGGTTGGAGAGCCGAGGGTTCCAATCAGCGCCCCAGGGAAACGCGCGCTCGCTCTCACCGCGAGCTACACGCTCCCACTGGGCTTCGGTTGGCAGCCTGCCACCCACCCACGCGCAATAGCGCGCCGCGTCCGACCAGGTGATCTCGACCACCGGCTGGTTCGGCTGACCCTTCTCTGGGTCGCGATCCGAGACACCGGATGGCAAGCACGCGCCTGCCGCAACACAGCGGCGGTATGCGGCATTTGCGACCTCGGTGCGATCGATGGAGAAGCTGCCCAGATAGACTTCGTGTGCGGGAGACTCGTCGGCGAAAGCGCCGGCATCGCAGCGAGTGCCTGCGGGCGCGGACTGCGTGCACAAGGCAGTCGCCTGCGCCACGTCTCGCTCGCTGCTTCCCATCGTGAAGAAGCCGGCCTCGATGCGAACCCGCGTCGGCGGCGTGAAGGTGAGCTGCTGGGTCGCATCCGCGGACACTTGCAGCGCTAACAAACCAGAGAGCGCCGCACTCACGACGACGCAACTCACACTTCGTCGAGCCGAGCGCATGGCCGGGTTAACTACACCGTAGAGCGCCGAGCGAGAAGACCCCGCCAGGGACGCGCTCGCTGCGCCAAGGCCAGGCCGAGCACCAGCGCGCAGAGCAGCGCCGAGACGAGCTGCGAAGTGGATACGAGGCCTCCGAAGAAGACCCCGCGCACGGTGTCGCCACGCAGCGGTTCGAGCAGCGCGCGCAGGAGCGCATAGGCGAAGACGTAAGAGGCGAAGCGATCACCTTGGCCGAGACGGCGTGCCGGCCAGAGCGAAAAGAGCAGCGCCAGCAAGAGCAACGCCGCGCTTTCGTAGAGGGGCCAGGGATGGCGGCGTAACGCAGGCGTTGCAGCGGGTGCGAGCGGATGCGTATAGAGGACGGAGAGAGGCCCGTCCCACGGCGCGCCGTAGCAGCAGCCACCGAGAAAACAGCCGAGGCGGCCGAGCGTATGGGCGATGGGCAGCGCGGGCACCGACGCATCGAGCGCGCGACCGAGCGGCAGGCCAAGCACGTCAGTCGCAGCGGCAAAGCCGAGCGTGCCGAACACGGCGCCACCGTAAAAGATGAGCCCGGGATGGAGGAGCGCCGCGTGCAGCGAGGCACCGAGCCAGAGCGAGAGCCCCAAGTGCGCAAGGTAGGCGCCGACGAACGCGCAGCCGACGCCGATGCCAAGGGCGGCGATCATCGCACCGGCGTCGAGGCCAGCGCGCACCGCAGCTCGCAGCGCCAGCCCTGCTCCGACCAGCGCGGCCAGGGCCAAGAACGCACCGTAGCTGCCGATGGGCAGCCAAGCTCCACCCCACTCGATGATGGTCAACACGGGATGCATGCGGAGATCTGGCTGGTTCAGCGCTGAAGAGCTGTCGAAAAATCGGCGCAGAGCGAGCGCGCCCGCAGAAAAACCGCAGGAATACTCGCGTATTTCGAGGATTTTTTGGCAGGACGAAAGCCGCTATGAGCCATTTTTCGACCGCTCTTGAGGCCCGGGGGGCAAAGGTGGTGGTGGCAGAGCGGAAGGTCCTGCACCCTGTGGAGCGGCCGGCACCGCGCCGCGACTCGGTGCAGCTTGCGGCGGCGGGGCGTCGTCGAGCTGTGGTGGCAGAAAGGGCGGCGGAGCAAGCGGACCCGCGCCGGCGTCCGGGCCGAAGACAAACCCGGGACCTACGCCGAAACGCACGTCCTTCTGCATGCGCAGCTCACCGGTGGCGCAGAGGGCGTTGCACATTCCGCAGGTCAGGGCGACCAGCACGCCGGGCACGAAAGCGATAGTGCTGAGAATCACGCCGGCACGGGCGACATCAGTGCGCAGTCCCTCGCGTTGCCGGCGCGAGAGGGCAAGTCCGCCCAAGACGATGCCCAGAAGCGCCAGCGCGGGTGCCGCGAAAGAAAACACGCTCCCCAGGCGCGGAACCAAGGTCATGACCATGCCCGCGGCGGCGCAACCGACCGAGACAATGGCCAGCAGAATCGAGGCAAGTGCCATGGCGCGGTGGTATCCGCCCGAGCGCGCGCGGGGTCAAGCCTGTGCATCAATACGCTGCTGAGGCTCGACGCAGCGCCTTTGCCTACTACAATGGCGCGCCCATGGCAGACGCATCCCCCCGCAGCGGTCGAGTGGCCATCGTTGGAAGACCCAACGTCGGCAAGTCGACCCTGCTCAACGCTCTCTTGGGGCAGAAGCTCGCCATTGCTACGCCCAAGCCTGGCACCACGCGCAGCACGCTGCTCGGCATCTACGTCCAGAAGGAGCCGCCCACGCAGATTGCGTTCGTGGACACCCCGGGCCTGCACCGACCGCACAACGCACTCGGCCGCGCTCTGGTCGAGGATGCCAAGGCGAGCTTCACGGGGGCGGACGTGGTGCTGATGGTGACCGAGCTCGGCAAGAACATCCATCCCGGATCGTTTCTGAGCGGCGGCGACGGCGAAGTGCTGGCCATGCTGCGCGAGCTCGGCGTCCCCGTGGTGCTGGTCATCAACAAGGTCGACAAGGTCAAAGACAAAGCGCTGATTCTGCCGGTGCTCGAGCGCGCGATGAAGGTCTACCCCTTCGCGGCGGTGGTGCCGCTCTCGGCCCTGCGCAAGGACAACCTCGATGCGCTGGTAAAAGCCGTGCGCGAGCATCTGCCCGAGGGCCTGGCCTACGACGCCGAAACCCTCACCGACAAACCCGAGCGTTTCTTTGCCGGCGAAGCGATCCGCGAAGCCGTGCTCAACCACACGCGCGAAGAAGTGCCGCACGGTGTGGCGGTGGTGGTCGACAACTTCGAGGACGGCGCCAGCCTCTACCGCATCGCAGCCACCATCGTGGTCAGCAAAGACAGCCACAAGGGCATCGTGATCGGTAAAGGTGGATCGCTGCTCAAAGAGATCGGCACCGAAGCGCGCAAAGCCATGGAAGAGCTCTTCGGGCACAAGGTGTTCCTGGAGCTCTGGGTGAAGGTGATCGCGGGCTGGATGGAAGATCCCGCGCAGGTGCAGTCGCTGGTGCGCGCGCCGCTGGGGAACGACTGAGCCATGGCCAAGCGACGCAGAGCATTTGCTACCGGCTCACAACGTGCCAGCGGCAGCGCCGGACAAAACCCCATCGTGGCCATCGTCGGCCGCCCCAACGTCGGCAAGAGCGCGCTCTTCAATCGACTGGCGGAAGCGCCGATCGCCATCGTGGAAGACATGCCCGGCGTCACGCGCGACCGGCTCTACGCCGAATGCCTGGCGCTCAGCCGGCCTTACGTGCTGATCGACACCGGCGGCTTCGACCCCGGCAGCGAAGACCCACTCACCAAGAGCATCGCGCGGCAAGTGCATCTTGCCATCGACGAAGCCGACGTCGTGATCTGCGTGCTGGACGCCACCCAGGACCCGCTGCCCGCGGATCGCGAGGCCATCGCGCTGCTGCGACAGAGCCAGGTCCCGGTGCTCTACGTCGCCAACAAGGCTGACAACGACAACATCGCATACGGAGCCTCCACGCTCTATTCGCTCGGCATCGACCAGCTGCGGCCCGTGTCCGCGTTGCACGGCCGTGGCATCGGCGAGCTCGAAGAGGCGCTGATCACGCACTTCCCGGAAGCCGTCGCCAGCGAGGAGACCGAAGACCACATCGATCGCATCGCCATCGTCGGCCGTCCCAACGCTGGCAAGAGCTCGCTGGTCAATCGCTTGGCCGGTGAAGTGCGACAGATCGTCGACGACCGTCCCGGCACGACCGTCGACAGCGTGGACACGCTGCTCACCCACGACGGCGAGCCGCTGGTGTTGATCGACACTGCAGGCATCCGTCGCAAACGCGCGGTCGAAGAAGGCCTCGAAGCCCTCGCCGTGATGCAGGCCGTGCGCGCCGTCGAGCGCAGCGACCTCGTGATCCTGATGATCGACGCCCACGACGGCCCGTCTGAGCAAGACGCCAAGATCGCCGGCCTTGCACTGGAACGCGGTCGCGCGTTGGTGGTGGCGCTGAACAAGGGCGACTTGTTAGATGACGAAGGCCGCAAGAAAGCCTTCGAATCGGTGCGCGAGATTCTCTCGTTTGCATCTTGGGTCCCCGTCCAGATCATCAGCGTGCTCTCGGGCCGCGGCGTGCAGAAGCTGATGCAGACCGTGCGCACCTGCGCCAAGTCTCACAAGTCGCGCGTCGCCACTGCTGAAGTGAATCGCTTCTTCGAAGAAGTGTTAGAGCACCACCCGCCCCCCACCATGGGCGGTCGCTCGGTACGGATCTACTACGCCACCCAGGTGAGCGCTGCGCCGCCCACCTTCGTGATCGCCGCCAACTACCCGGAGCGCGTTCACTTCAGCTACCGCCGCTACGTGATCAACCAGATCCGCGAGCGCTTCCACTTCGTCGGCACGCCAGTGCGAGTGTTCTACCGCGGTAAAGTCCGCAAGGAATGGGTCGGCGGGCGCGAGCGGGAATAG
>JADGRG010000186.1 GCA_017881145.1 Sandaracinaceae bacterium
ACGCGAGCGGCGCGAATTGGGGTTCAGCCGCGAGCGCGCCCGCAGCGACGGGAGGGAGCGTACTCACGTACGTGACCGACCGGAGCGAGGACGTAAGCCGCGGATGGACCCCAAGGCGCGCCGCGATCATAAGATCTAGTGCCTAAAGTGCCGGAAGCCGGTAAAGAGCATCGCGATGCCGGCCTTGTCGGCCGCGGCGATCACATCCGCATCCTTCACTGAGCCACCGGGTTGCACGACGGCCGTAATGCCAGCTGCGGCTGCGGCTTCGAGGCCGTCTGGGAACGGGAAGAACGCATCCGATGCCAGGACGCAGCCCTTGGCTTCGGCTCCGGCTTTCTTCACGGCGATCTCGACGCTTACCACGCGCGACATCTGACCCGCGCCGACGCCCACGGTGTGGTTGTCCTTGGCGAACACGATGGCGTTGCTCTTGACGTGCTTGCAGACGCGCCAGGCGAAATCGAGCGCCTGTTTCTCAGCCTCGGTCGGCGCGCGCTTGGTAACGCACTTGGCCTGCACGACCTCGGTGCCGCCGGTGTTGTCGCGATCCTGCACCAGCAAACCACCACCAACGTGCTTGATGTGGAACGCTTTGTGATCAGCAGGTAGCCAAGCACCGATCGCCAGCAGGCGCAGGTTCTTCTTCTGCTGTAGGCGACTGAGAGCGCTCGGTGCGTAGCTGGGCGCGATCACACACTCGAGAAACGTCTCCGCGAGCAGCTCGGCGGTGGCATCGTCGACCTCGCGGTTGAGCGCCACGATGCCGCCAAACGCGCTGAGCGCATCAGCCTCACGCGCGATGCGATAGGCCACGGCCAGCTTGTCGGCGATCGCGACGCCGCAAGGATTGGTGTGCTTGACCACCACCGCCGCAGGACCGTCGAACTCGCGCACTGCGTCGAGCGCGGCTTCGCAGTCGACCAAGTTGTTGAACGAGAGCTCTTTGCTGCCGTGCGAAACGACTTCGGCGCGCGCCAGGGTTCCGGGCGCGGCACTTGGGTCGCGGTAGAACGCTCCGTGCTGGTGCGGGTTTTCGCCGTAACGCAAGCCATAGGCCTTCTCGAGCACCATGCCGAAGGTGCCCGGAACCGCCTCCCGCGTGCCATCTGGCTGCACCGAGGTGAGGTAGCCGGCGATCGCTGCGTCGTAGCGCGCGGTGTGCGTGAAGGCCTTCGCGGCCAGACGTGCTCGCAGCGCCTCGTCCGTGCCAGTGTCGATCGCAGCGATGACCGCAGCGTAGTCGATGGGGTCGACCACCACCGTGACACGGGCGTGGTTCTTGGCCGCGGAGCGCAGCATCGAGGGACCACCGATGTCGATGTTCTCGATCACCTCGTGGTGGGGCGCGCCGCGCTTCACGGTGGCTTCAAACGGGTAGAGGTTCACAACCACCAGGTCGATCGGCTCGCCACCGATCTGCCCCAGCTCTTGCCGGTCGCTGGCCTGGTCACGCATCAAGATCCCGCCGTGCACGCGTGGGTGCAGCGTCTTGACACGACCGTCCATGATCTCGGGCGACTTGGTGTACTCGGAGACGTCGGTCACCGGGATGCCGGCATCCCGCAACGCCTTCGCGGTGCCACCTGTAGAGAGGATCTGCACGCCTTTGCCGTGCAAAGCCCGACCCAAGTCCAAGATCCCCGTCTTGTCGGAGACCGAAACCAATGCTCGTCGAATCTGCGCCATGAAGCACCTCCGCACGCGGCCCGGCGCCGGGATACTCCGCCTCCCAGCCCCCGTCAACGCATCCTGTGACGTGTCCGAGAACTTGGGTGCCAATGCGGAGCAGGTTGTGGGCAAGCGGAGCAGATCGCGGAGCCCATGACGGCCCGTCCTGCGGGCAAAGCTGGCGGCAATCCGCTGGGCGCGCTAAACAGCATCGCCTGGACCGCGATCCACGTCGCGATCCGCCCGCGCTTTCTGCGGTGCGTGCTCACCTACAAACGTAGGCTCCGCGCGCTCCTCGAAACCGCGGGCGCCTCGCTCGTGTCTCACAATCCATGCGATGCTGTTCTCGCATCGGGCCGCCGCGCACCGGCGGCGAGAGTTCCAAGGCCTTGGCTTAGATGACCACAGAAACGACAAAACGACAGTTTGCCCTCTCGTTCTGGAGGTCACAGGGCAGCCCGCTCGCGATGGTCTGGCGCACGCTCAGCGAGGTCGTCCAGCGCCCCTTCTATCCCGTCTACGAGCGCTTCCTGACCACGGCGGCGGAGACGTGGCGCAAGCCGCAGCACATCGGCATCATCATGGACGGCAACCGGCGCTTCGCGAAGAAGCTCGGCGCCTCCGACGTGGCGTTCGGCCACCAGATGGGCGCCGACAAGCTGCGCGAGATGCTCAACTGGTCTTTCGAGCACAACATCCCCGTGGTGACGGTGTGGGGCTTCTCGCTCGACAACTTCAAGCGCGACTCGCAGGAAGTCGTGCAGCTCTTCGAGCTCTTCGAGCGCAAGACGCGCGAGATGGTGACGAGCCCCGACCTGCACGACAATCAAGTGCGAGTGCGCTTCATCGGCCGACGTGACCTCTTGCCCGAGAGCCTGCAGGACGCCATCCGCTTGGTGGAGCACGCCACCGCGCACTACGACCGCTTCGTGCTGAACATCGCGATCGCCTACGGCGGACGCGAAGAGATCGGCGACGCCTTCCGCGAGCACCTCACCCATGCCAAGCGCACCGGCAAGTCGCTGGAACAAGTGATCGCTGACTTCCAGCCCTCGATGATCGAGCGCTATCTCTATACGTCGGGCCAACCTGAGCCGGATCTGATCATCCGCACCAGCGGCGAGGTGCGCTTGAGCGGCTTCATGCTCTGGCAGAGCGCCAACTCCGAGTACTACTTCTGCGACACCAACTGGCCCGCGTTCCGCAAGATCGACTTCCTGCGCGCCCTACGCAGCTACGATCAACGCCAGCGCCGCTTCGGGCGTTGAAGCAGAGACGCCACGTCGTGGCCTTCGCGCGTTGAACGCTGCTACCCTGACTCTCGCCCATGGCAAGAGTCCTACTGATCAATCCTTCATACACAGTCACCTACGCCAGCACCCTATCGAGCTCGGTAGCGAAGTGAAGACCGACGTGCTCAAGATCAGCATCTCCGTGCCCTTCCCTGGAACGCGAATGTGCAGGGCAGGCGTGTGCCTTCACGCTTACCTGGGCTTGTCGTAAGCTCGCTGCGTGTCAGCCGAACGCCGGGGTCTGTGGATCGCACAAGGCCTGGCTGCCGTCGCACTCGCTGCTGCGGGCCTGTTTGCGGTCGGCAACAACGACACGTTCGGGCATCTCGCGCTGGGACGAGAGATCGTGGCGCTCGGGCACGTGCCAAAGCTCGACACCTTTTCGTTCTGGAAGCCGACACCTCAGCCATTCATCAACTATGAATGGCTGAGCGACGTGTGGTTCTGGCTCGCGTATCGCGCGGGTGGCTACGACGCGTTGCTCAGCTTGAAGCTCGGCCTGCTGATGTGGCTCGGAGTGATCCTGGTGCGCTTGTCCGCGCAACGTCGCAGCCAGCTCGCGGCGTCGCTGACGTTGCTCTTCATAGTGCTGGCGTTGCCGTCCGTGCGGTTTCGCCTGACCGACCGGCCGGCGGTGTTCGGGCTTTTGCTGGCGGCGCTTCTCTTGCTAGCGCTACGCAAGATCGCCAGCGCAGACGCTAGTGAAGCCGCGCGCCAGCAAGCATTGCGCTGGACGTTCGCGGTCGCGTTGGCACACGTGGCATGGGTGAACCTGCACGGCTCGAACCTGCTCGGGCTGGTGATCACGTGCCTACACATCGTGGCTTTCTGGCGTACCCCTCTGACGCGCTCGCGCTTGCTCCGCGTGCTCTTCGCGCAGCTCGCAGCCTCCTGCGTGTCGCCGTTCGGACCCTTCATTCTCACCGACGCCATCGCGCACGTCGCCAATCCCGAATACCGCAAGCTGGTCTCCGAGTGGACGCCATGGGATGGAAGCTCGCCCGGGCTCTGGGCGGTCGCTCTCGCATGCCAAACGCTGCTGGTGGCTGCCTGCATTCGCCCACTGCGCAGGGCAGGCCCGCAGGGACACGCCTCGCTCTATTGCCTCGTGCTCTTCGGCGTGATGAGCGCGCGCTCGCTGCGCTTCATCGACGACTATCTATTGATCGGCGCGCCGTTGCTTGCGGAAGGCTTGGCGCTTCGCTTCGAGCACGCCAGCGCGCGCCGCATGCTTGCGGGCGTTCATGCTTGTGTGCCCCTGGCCAGCGTGTTTGCGGTCTATGCCGCAGCGGGCATGCCACCCTATCAACCGCTCGGGCATGGCTGGTGGCCCGTGATGCTACCGGTGGTCAGCGGGGAATGGCTGCGTGTGCACCGCCCGCACGCGCGCATCCTGGCCGATATGCCCGACGCGTTCTACCTGATGTTCGCTCTCCCGCAGGCGCGCTTCTTCCACGACGGCCGAGTGCCGTTCTACGGGCCCGCGCACACACGCCTGGCCGCAGCAGCGATGGGCTCGCGGAATGGCTTCCGCAGCGTCGTGGACCGCTTCGAGATTGACGCCGTCGTTTTGCACCATTCGCTTTTCGATGAGCGACCCCTGCTGCGCGAGCTGCGCGACACGCCGGTGTTTGCGCTGGTGGCTATCGAGGATCGGCAGGCGCTCTTCGTGCGGCGCGCGGCGAAGCCCGCCGTCACTGCCGAGAGCGAATATCACGTGCTCGTGCCGGGTTACGAGCCCAAGGCGTTGCTCGCTCCAGCCGCGCCGCTGGCCGAGATCACGCGCGAGCTCGGCCGCATGCCCGTGACCGAAAACACCAGCGCCTATCGCGCTTGGGTGAACACGCTGCTCACGCTGCGACCGCTGGCGCGCGACGCCGAGCTTGCCGGCTTTCGTCCGCCACGCGATGACGCCGATCGTGCAACCTTCGCTCGCGCATTTTCGGCGTTGAAGCTCGCGGCCGATCGCGTGGCGGATGTGCCGCTCTTGTACGCGTACGCCGCTGCCGCGGGCATCGGCGCTTGCGCGCTGGACGAGGCAGAGCGCTACCTGGCGCTCGCGCGCACGCAGGGCGAGTCGCGGGAGACGCTCCTGCTGGCCCAGGAGTTGTCGTTGCGGCGCGGCGCGCGTGGCCAGGTCCAACAATTCGTTACGCAGGCGCGCACACTCCCGGAAGCCGCCCACGACGAGTGGCTGGTAGGCCTCGAACAAGAGCTGCGCACGCCCCCCACCTGCAAGTGAGCGCGCGCAGCGCTCGCGCTAGAGGTTCTTGTTGGCGAAGTCCCAGCTGACGAGTTGGTCGAGGAAGGTGTCGATGTACTTGGGGCGCGCGTTGCGATAGTCGATGTAGTAGGCGTGCTCCCAGACGTCGATCGTCAGGATCGGCTTGGCAGCGGTGGTGAGCGGCGTCTCGGCATTCGGCGTCTTGACCACCTTCAGCTTGCCGCCCTCCTTCACCAACCATGCCCAGCCCGAGCCGAACTGCGTCATGGCTGCGTCGACGAACTCTTTGCGGAAGGCCGCGTAGTCGCCGAAGCTTTCCTTGATGGCGCTGGCGATGGCACCGGTCGGCTGTCCGCCGCCCTGGGGCTTCATCGAGCTCCAGTAGAAGGTGTGGTTCCACACCTGAGCGGCGTTGTTGAACACCGGCCCCTGCGAGCTCTTGATGATCTCTTCCAGACTCTTGGTCGCGTTGGGCGTGCCCGCGATCAGCTCGTTCAACTTGTTGACGTAGGTCTGATGGTGCTTGCCGTAGTGGAAGTCCAGCGTTTCTTTGCTGATATGGGGCGCAAGCGCGTCCCCGGCGTAGGGAAGCTTGGGTAGCTCGATGGTCATGGGTCTCTCCTCGTGAGGCAATCAGGGTCGAGAGCGGATAGTTCTAGGGCCCGACTCCGGCCGATCAAGTAGGCCCCGCCCGGAATCGCGCAAAAAATCACTCCTGCGGAGCCGACACGACGCGCAGAGTCGGACTGCCGCCACTAGACACGGCCTGTGGCGCTGCGCTGGCGTCGGAGCGAGCTGCATCCTGCGTCGCCTCCGCGTCGATGGCCTTGGCGCGGCTGTAGGCCCAGTAGAGCAGCGAGCCGATGGCAACCGTCGGGACCAGCATCAGCATCACGCTGCCCCACAGGAATGCGCTCTGGTTCGTGCCGTTGCCCGAGAAGCACATCGGACAGGCACGCGCCAACGCCGGCACGAGCCACACGCCCAGCACGCCGAACACAAGCGCCCCACTCTGCAAAAGTGGCTTGATCCGCGGCATCAGAGATACACCCGCACGTAGAGGAACGGCCATACGCACACCACGAAGTACCAGAAGACTTGCGTCGCCAAGAAGGCGCCCTGAGTCAGCTTGCCCCGGACCAGCCGAAAATACCCATAGCTGAGCGCCAGCACCGCGACCGAGGCGTGCAGCGCATGGCTGCCGATGATGAGATAGAAGAACGCGCCGTGGTTGCTGGAGGTGAAGGTCAGGCCCTGCCCGAGCAGCCGCATCCATTCCACGCCCTGGAAACCGACGAAATACGCGCCCAGCAAGAGAGCGAGCAGCATCGGTCGCTTGGCACTTTGCGGCTCACGCCGAAAGGCGCGCCCCGCGAAGAAGAGCGCCACACCGCTGCCCAAGAGCGCGAGCGAGTTGACCAGCGTTTCGCCCGCCGGCAGCCGCGGCTGGCCGATGGGCGGCCAAGTGTTGTAGGCGGCTTTGGTGATCGTGAAGGCGCTGATGAAGCCCGCGTAGAGCATCAGCTCCGTCACCACGAAGATGAGCATGCCGATGACGGCGCTCGGCGCGATCGGGCGGCGTGCTGGCAGGCGGCGGGGAAAGGGCAAGACGTTCTCACTCATCCGACACTCCTTCGCGCTCCATGCGTTCCTGTTTAGTGAGCCTCTTGGCCGTGCTCTCCACCGCCGGCAGCTTGCTCGGCCAGCGCGCGCGCGGTCTCTTGCTGCGCCGCGACGTTGACCCAGTTGCGACCGTGATGCTCCATCACGTCCGGAGACGCACCCGCATAGAAGACGCCCATCAGCGCCACCATCGTGATGAGCAGATACACGATGTAACGCTTCTCGAGGTTCAGGTGCATGAAGTTCTTGGCCACGAGATAGGCCTTGACCAACGCGATCCCGAACGCCGTAACCAGCGTGACGGCTTTGATGCCCAGGAAGGGCCCCGCGACGCTGACACAGAGCAACGCCAGCAAGATCCCCCAGATCTTCACATAGTTCGTGTCGTGACCGCCCGCCTCGGGCGAGCCGTGCCCGTGTGAATCGTGCCCGTGTGAATCGTGCGTGTGAGCTGTCTCGGTCATGCGGAGCCTGCCTTCACTGCACCAAAGAGCCGAAGGCTGCTTTGGTGGTGTGTTACTTGGCGATATAGAGGAGCGGGAAGAGGAAGATCCAGACCACGTCGACGAAGTGCCAATACAAGCCGATCAGCTCCACGCGCTGCAGCTCTTTGTTCTGCTTCACGTCGAAGGAGATGATCGCCATGATGATCATGCCGCCGATGATGTGGCAGGCGTGCAAGCCCGCTGCGCAATAGTAGAAGGACCAGAACGCGTTGCGCGTGATGGTGAAGCCTTCGCTGATCTCGTGGTGCCACTCGAAGCTCTTCACGGTAAGGAAGACGAGGCCCCCCAGGAAGGTGAGCCACAGGAACTTGAAGGCCTTGGGGCCGTCTTTGGCCTCGGCGGCTTTGTGTGCAAGCACCGCGGAGAGGCTCGAGGTCAGCAGCACGAAGGTGTTGAACGCACCCGCGACCGTGTTGGTGTGCGCGGCATAGCCCCCGAACTCCGGGTGACCGATGCGGTGCATGATGTACGAGCCCAGAAGCCCGCCGAAAATGACGATTTCGGACGCAATCACCCACCATACGGCCAGTCGGCCCGTCGGGATGCCGGTTGCAGAACGCGTCGTTGCAATGGGTCTCATGTGCTTCCTCGAAAGCGATGATCTAACGGTTCAGCCTGTTCAACTTGGCTCGTTCTGCGGCCAGTAGTCTGATTCACGGTCCGGTGCGCTGTATTCGTAGGGACCGCGGTAGCAGTTCGGTAGCTCGGCGAAGTTGCCGTGCGGCGGCGGCGAAACGGTCTGCCACTCCAGCGTGTTGGCCTGCCACGGATTGTTGCCGGCCAGTCTGCCCTTCTTCATGCTCAGGAAGAAGTTGATGAAGAAGGGGATCTGGAAGGCCAGGAGCACAAGGAGCGAAACGGTCGCGAACTGCCGCATGTGCTGCAGGTCGGGGCGCGCCAGGTCGGGGAAGTTGTTGTAGTTGTAGATGCGGCGGTGGTCGCCGCCCATGCCGGTGATGAAGAGCGGAATGAAGATCCCGTTGAAGGGGATGACGGTGCCCCAGAAGTGAATCTTGCCGAGGGTCTCGTTCAACATCCGACCGAACATCTTCGGGTACCAATAAGTCACGCCCGCAAAGACGGCGATCACCGCGATGGGCACGAAGGTGTAGTGGAAGTGAGCGAGCACGAAGTAGGTGTCGTGGAAGTAGATGTCCGAGCCGCTCGACCCGAGGAAGATACCCGTCACGCCGCCGATGATGAACTCGCCGATGAAGGCCAGCGCCCAGAGCATCGGCGTCGCCAGACGGATGGATCCGCCGTAGAGCGTCGCGACATACACGAACATCATCTCGGCGATGGGAATGGAGATGAGCACCGTGGTGGCGGTGAACACGTTCGCCATGCGCGGGTCGATGCCGGCCACGAACTGATGGTGCGCCCACACGAAGAAGCTGAGCACGCCGGTGCCCAGGGCCGTGTAGAGCACGGTCTTGTAGGCGAAGAGCTTCTTGCGTGAGAAGACGGTGATGATCTCGGCCACGATGCCCACGGCCGGCAGGAGCACGACGTAGACTTCGGGGTGACCGAAGAACCAGAATAGGTGCTGCCAGAGGATGGGGTCGCCACCGCGGACTGGATCGAAGAAGCCGGTGCCGATGGTCTGGTCGAACACCAGCATCACGGCGCCGGCCACCAGCGGACCGACCGAGCCCATGAAGAGGATGCTGGCGATGACGATCATCCAGACCACCATCGGGATGTCGAACATCTTCATGCCGGGCGCGCGCGAGTTCATCGCGGTGGTCACGAAGTTGATGCCGCCGAGCAAAAACGCCACGAACTCCAGGCCGACCGCCAGCACCCACATGGTGGAGCCGAGCGGCGTGAGGTTGTACTGCGACTTCGCGGAGAGCGGCGGATAAGCCGTCCACGCTCCACCGAAGCCACCACCTGGGACGAACCAGGAAGCGATCAGGACCAGCGCGCTGATCAAGAAGATCTGATAGCTGAGCCGGTTGATCCGCGGAAACACCATGTCGTCGCAACCCAGCATGAGCGGGATGAGGTAGTTGCCGAAGGCGGCGATCAGCACCGGCATCGCCAGCCAGAAGATCATGATCGTGCCGTGGTTGGTGATCAGCGCGTTGTATTCGCCCGGTGACACCACACCGAAGCCAGGCACATGGAAGCCCGGGTAGGCGAGTTGCATGCGGAACACGTAGGAGAAGAAGCCTCCGATGAGGCCCATCAACATCCCGGTAAACATGTACTGCTTGGCGATCATCTTGTGATCGACCGAGAAGACGTAGGTGCTCCAGAAGCTCCCGTGGTCGTGCCCCTCGTGGTGACCCGCGTCGTGCCCGCCTTCGTGCGAGTGCTCGGGATGCTGCGCATGTTCATGCGCGTGTTCTGCTGCGCCTGCTGAGGTAGACATGGTGTCGACTCTTCTCCGCTCTTATCCGCTCGTGTTCACTAGCGCCTTCACCGCGCCGAGGCGGTGGCAGACTGTGACGCCATCCAAGCGGCGTGCTCGACCGGGGTTTCGATGATGATGCGAGCCGGCATCAAGCCATGCCCGATACCGCAGATTTCGGCGCACTGGATGTCGTGCGTGCCGGTGCTCTTGGCCTTGAACCAGCCGGTGATGACGCGGCCGGGAATGGCATCCTGCTTCAAGCGAAACACGGGCACCGAGAACGAGTGCAGCACGTCGCGCGCTTCCAGCTTGAAGTGATAGTTGGTGTTGACGAGCACGTGCAGCTCATCGACGGTCTTGATGTCGTCGGCGGTGTCGAGCTTGCCGTCCGGACCGGGGTGCACGAAGCTCCAAGCCCACTGCTGACCGATGATGCGCACGGTTTCCTGCGCGGGCGGCATGGTCTGCTTGACGTTCACCCAGACGCGCACGGCGGCGATGATGATCAGCACGTCGCAGAGCAGCACGAGCTCGTGCGGGATGCCGATCCAGCGCTTCTGATGCTTCTCTTCGCCGGTGATGTAAGCCGCCTTGACGCCCGGCTTCTGCCGGAAGACGACCACGATACCGAGGAACACGACCTCGACCAGCACGAACCAAAAGCCCACCACCACTGCGATGAGTGTGATCAGACCGTCGATGTCGCCGGCGAAAGTCGAGACCTGTTCAATGTAGCGCTCAATCATGTTGGCCTGCCTGTGCCGGCTCGGCACTCTCTTCTTGCCGGTTACCGCCGATGATGAACGTGAAGACGACGGTGATGTAGATGAAGGCCCCGAGCAGCATGACGACGAACGTCTTCTGGGCCAGTGAATCCGGAGAGATGTCTTGCTTCGCCATGAGAGCCCGACCTATTTCTTGAGCGTCATGATGTAGGCGATGACGTCTTTCATGGCCTGCTCGTCGGCGAGCGTCTGAGCCATGGGACGCATCAGCGCGCCGGAGGTGTCAGCGGGGTTGGTGCCGCGCACGCCGGCCCTGAACTTGCCGAGCGACGCGAAGAGATACCAATCACTGGCGTGGTTGAGCGGCGGCGCCTTGAGCGCTTCGCTGCCGCTGGCGTCAGCTTGGTGACAGGCGAGGCAGGTGGGGAAGAGCAGCTTGCCCTTGTCGGCGACGCCGCCCTGTAGCTGCGGCGCAGGCTTGGTCGCCGGCAGCGCCGCGACATACTTGGCCACCGATGCAATCTCGGCGTCGTTCGCCAAGCTCATCGCCATCGGGCGCATCTGCATGCCGCTGAGGTCGTCGAAGTGCGTGCCGCGCCCGCCGCTCTTGAACTTCCTGAGCTGCGCTTCGAGATACCACTGCGGCAACCCCGCGATCGACGGCGCGTTGACGGCACGATTGCCGCCTGCTTGCGGGCCGTGGCACTGCGCGCAGAGCTGGAAGAGCTCGGCGCCGTCGGCGGTGGGTGCTGGCGTGTGAGGGTCGGAGCAAGCGGCGCTCACCAGCGCGAGCAGGCCAACGAGCGCGCTGCCACACGTGCGCGCATTGAATTGTGCTCTAGCGAATCGCGTCTTCATCTTTCTTACCGAGCGCCGCGGGGATTTTGAGCGCCGTCAATCGTGGAGCAGAGACGTGGAGGCAAACTGTGTGGGGGGGTCAGGTCTAGCCGACGTTCGCGACAAGCGCCCGTCTAGTGTTGCGCGGCGCCCCGAGGCAGGCCGACGCCCGAAGCAGGCCCAAATACACCTCTGAGCCGCGCGAGTAAAGGCGGCCGCCGCTCGGTTTCACTTGGTTCACTTGGGGCGCAGCGCGCTCAACTCGTCGGCAGTCCAAGGCTTGGAGCGCCCAGCGAGCGCAGCGCGGACTTCCGCAACCTTGGCCTTGTCGATGGCCGGTGCTGTGTTTCCAAAGTGAGAGCGCACGTAGGTGAGCACCGCGGCGATCTTCTCGTCATCCAGCCCCGCGGGCGGCGGCATCATCGAGTTGAACTGGGCGCCCTTCACTTCGATCGGGCCGCTCAAACCGGCCAGCACGACGCGGATCGGCGTCTCGGGATCCTGGCTCGCCCAGGTTGAACCAGCGAGCGGGGGAAATGCCCCGGGCAGACCCAAGCCGGTCGCCTGATGGCACGCTGCACAGACTGTTTGGAACGTCTGCTCGCCTGCGCTGGGCGCAGCGGCCGGCGTTGCTGCAACAGCTCCGGCCGGCACCACGGGCTGCTTCGGATACGTCGGGAGATTCTCGACGCTCGGAATGAAGGAACGCCCGAACCAGAAGCTCAGGCCTGCGAAAATCATCACTCCGACCAGAGCGCCGGTCATGACAGGCACGGCTTTGCTGCCGCTTTGTGCCTCACTCACCATGATGTTCTACCTCGTCGACAAGAGCAGCAGGCGAGCACCTAAGTGCTCACTTGGTCTTTGCGGTTGTGGAAATCTGCGCTGCAGCAGCGGGCGCTGCTTGCACCGAGGCGGCCGGTTCTGCCGGCGGCTCTACAGGCACGACACGCGGAGTCCGAATCGGATGCGCGACCACCGGCTTGAAGCTCGGATGATGGATCCAACCGGCGACAGCGGACAGGTCGTCGGAGGCGACGGGCGCGATCGAAGCGAATCCGTCGCGTCCCTGCTGAGCGAGACGCTGCTTGGCGGCTTCGAGCGGCATGCGTCCGGCTGCGAGCTTCGCGAGCTGCTCGGTGCGAGCCGCTGCAGCGGCCTGGTTCGGCCCGGCTGCGTTCAGCTTCGCGTGGTAGCTGATATCGATGCAGGCGCCGTAGAGTACCTGAGCGGCAAAGAGCGCGCCCGCCGTGCAAAAAGCAGCGCCGATGAACGTGAAGAGCTCCGAGTTGCGTGTCGACATCGCGATCATTCAGCCTTGCGTAGTGGGTCGAGCGCCCGGAACCCTAGCCGATCGAGCTGCACGCGCGCCATTCGACACGAACATGAAAGCCCTCCGGAAAATCCCCCGCCTGCGCGAACGGGTACCACCTTGTCCCTAGGCGCCCTCGGCGCGCGGGATAGATGGCATAGTTGCGTAACGCGATCAAGCGCCCTCTAACCCTGCTCGCTGCCGATTTCATCCTCTTGCAGCATGCGCGCTTCAGCCTCTCTGGCGAACGCAGCGTAGCGGCCTTCGAGGATGGCGTTGCGTGCGGCACGGGTCAGGGCTTGGTAGAAGAAGAGGTTGTGCTGGGTGACCAGACGCAGACCGAGGATCTCCTTGGCCCGGACCAAGTGATGCAGGTAAGCGCGGCAGTAGGTCCCGCAGACGCTGCACTCGCAAGCTGTGTCGAGGGGCGCGAGATCCTCGCGGTGGCGGGCTTGCTTGAGGTTGACGCGTCCGCCCCAGGTCAGCGCTTGGCCATTGCGTGCGTTGCGGGTCGGAAGCACGCAGTCGAACATGTCGATGCCGGCGCCGATCGCTCGCAAGAGGTCGATCGGTTTGCCGACGCCCATCAGGTAGTGCGGTCGTTCGCGTGGCAGATGCGGACCAAGCGCTTTCAGCACTTGGTAGGTCACGTCCATGGCTTCTCCGACCGAGAAGCCTCCGAGCGCGATGCCATCGAAGGGCATCGCTGCGATCTCGGAGAGGTGCGCGAGCCGCAGGTCGATGAAGCTGCCACCCTGCACGATGCCGAAACGCGCCTGACCTTCGCGCGTAGGTGCTGCGAGGCAACGCTCCGCCCAGCGGGTGGTGCGCGCGACGGCTTGCTCGACGGTGGATCGGTCGGCGTTTCCGGGCGGACATTCGTCGAGGACCATCGCGATATCGGAACCGAGGCTGGCTTGCACCTGCATGCAACGCTCGGGTGAGAGCTCCTGCTTGGAGCCGTCGATGTGCGAACGAAAGACCACGCGCTCGTCATCGATCTTGCGCAGCTTCGCCAGCGAGAACACCTGATAGCCGCCGCTGTCCGTGAGCAGCGCGTGCGGCCACGCCATGAAGCGCTGCACGCCACCGAGGCGTTCGATCAGCTCGGCGCCAGGGCGCAGCATGAGGTGATAGGTGTTGGCGAGAATCAGCCGCGCACCGCTCTCGGCGACTTCGTCGGGCGTCTGCGTCTTGACCGTGGCCTGCGTGCCGACCGGCATGAAGACGGGTGTCTCGATCACCGCGCGCGGCGTCGTGAGGCGCCCCACCCGCGCCAGCCCGTCCTTGGCCAACACTTCGTAGGAAAAGCCGGGAGTCATCGGCCACCGTGGATCAGCATCGCGTCACCATAGCTGAAGAAGCGGTAGCGCTCGGCGACGGCTTGCCGGTATGCGCTGCGCACGGGCTCGATACCGCCGAAAGCCATCACCAAAGCCAGGAGCGTGGAGCACGGCCAGTGGAAGTTGGTGAGCAGAGCGTCCACGACTCGGAAGGTGTAAGGCGGGTAGATGAAGATCGACGTGCTGCCAGTGCGCGGCTCGACCACGCCCTCTGGCGTCGCGGCAGATTCCAGCGCACGCACCACCGTGGTGCCAACGGCCAGCACCTGCCGACCTTCGCTCCGCGCTCTCGCAATGGCCAGCGCACTCGACTCCGGCACGACGTAGCGTTCCTCGTGCATGTGGTGCTCGGCGAGCACTTCGCTGCGCAGCGGCGCGAAGGTGCCTGGCCCGACATGCAGAGTCACCGTCGCGAGCTCATGGCCCTGCGCGCGCAAGCCAGCCAGCAGCGCATCGCTCAGGTGTAGCCCGGCGGTCGGCGCGGCGACGGCGCCATCGTGCGCCGCAAACACTGTCTGGTAGCGGGTGAGGTCGCTGGCATCTGGGGCACGACGGATGTAAGGCGGCAGCGGGATCCGGCCGTAGCGTGCAAGCGCCTGTGCCACGGGCTCTTTCGCGCGCACCGAAAGCTCGATCTCACCGTGACCGCGCAGCGCGTGGATGGCGATTTCGACGGGCGAGTCTTCGACCTGCAGGACTGTGCCCGGACGCAGCCCCTTGCTGGCCTTACCCAAGGCGAGCCAGCGTTCTTCGTGACCGGGCTCCGAGAGCCGCTCGACCAGCAAGATCTCGACCCGGCCCCCGGACGCCTTCTTCGCATGCAAACGCGCCGGGATGACGCGCGTGTCGTTGAGCACGATCAGCGAGGGTGCAAGCAGCTGCGGCAGGTCGAGCACCTTGCGATGCGCGAGCTCGGAGCTGCCCGTGTTCAACACGAGCAGGCGCGCAGCATCGCGCTCACGCAGCGGCGCTTGCGCGATCAACTCCTCGGGCAACTCGTAGTCGAGCTCGGCAAGCTGCATGGTCATGACGCGCGGCGCAGCTTGTCACGCGTGTCGCGCAAACGCACAGCCAAGCGCTCAGGGCTTGGCGGGCAGCACGAAGCGGGCTTGCAGCTTGGGCACGGTGACGACGTCGTTCTTCTCGGACCGGAACTGCTGTTCACCGTCCACGGTGCCCAGGACGCGAATCCAAGAGTCGACTGCGACCTCGGTGGCAGCCGGATCGACCACCCACACCGAACAGCGCTGCGTGCTCGGGCAGGGACGCGCGAACATCTGGATCACGCTCTCGGCGCCACGCGGATCGGTGTGGTAAACGCGTCCTTCGAGCGAGATCTTCTGGCCGCGGTAGATGGAAGGATTGGGAGCGAGCTTGGCGTAGGTCAGCTCCCGGTCGGGTGCGAACTCCTCGGCGGCCTCTTCCAGACTACCGACGCGCCGGATCTGCAGGGCGATGCCCATGGGGACCTTGCCCACAGCGCTCGCCACGACGCGTGGCTTGTAGGTGCCGGCCTTGGGCAGCGGATAGCGGTAGAGGAAACGCCCATCTTTGACGCCGATGCTCGTGCCATCGATCGCCACCACCGTATCCTTGCCGACCGCACCTGCGACTTCGATCGACTCGCGGTCAGTGACCACGTCGCGGCCCGGTCGATCGAGCTGCATCATCGCGATCGGGATCTGCGTGTGCAGCTCGTCGACCACGGTTTCGCCGACTGGCGGTTGGACGCGATAGTGCACGACGTGGTCGATCACGCCGGCCTTGGCTTCAGCCGTGATGTCGATGGGAAACTCGCGGGTGGCTCGGCCTTCGGCGTCGAGCTTCACTTCTTGACCGTCGAGCGTGATGTGCGTGCCCGGCAGCGCAGTCATGACGACGTCGACGGCGGACTTGTCTGCGCGCAGCGGAGCGGTGTCGACCCAGAGGCGGTAGGAGACCGCCAGGGTGATGCGCGTGGATTCGACTTCACCGCCGGGATACACCACATCGGCTAACACTACGTTGTCGCCGACACGCAGTGAGTCCGCAGCCAGGGCGAAGGTTGCACGACCGGCAGCGAGCGGTTTTTCCTGCCCGCCGAAGCGGATCTTGGAGCCGGCGGGGGCGCTCGGCACCTCGAAGAGCAGCGCTTCGCCGATGTCGATGCTGACGATCTTTGCGCTGACGTCGGTGTGGTGGCCGCGGGCTCGCAGAAAGAGCACCAGAGCCAGCCCGAGCACCAGAGCCGCCGCAATGCCGAGCCAGAGCGGAGAGCGCCCAGCCGGCTTGGGCAAGTTTCGCTCGGTGCTTGGCTCGTCGGCGTAGCTCGGGTCTTCGCCGTAAGCAGAGTGCTGGTCCGAGCTGGACTCGAAGGCTCCCAGCATGGTGTGGGCATGCGAAGGTGTGGGAGCCGCTGCGGGCTCGGAGGTCGACGCGCTCGCCAAGGGCACGCCCAACATGGTGCGGCCGCCAGCGACACCGCGCGCAGGTGCAGCGGCAGGCGTGGGCGAGGCGTGAGCTGGGAACGGCTGGGTCGGCGCGGTTGGCAGACCGACCCCTGCCATGCCGAGCATGGTGCGAGCCGGCAATGACTTGCCACCGGGGGCTGCAGCTGATGGCTGCGCAGGCATGGGCTGCGTGCTAGCCGACGCGCTGTGCGGTGCTGAAGCCGGCAGGCCTGCACCTGCGAGGCCGATCATCGTCTTGGCAGGCAGCCTGGCGGCCGCTGGCGCAGCGCTTGGCGCTGGTGCTGGTGCTGGCTGAGCCTGGGCTGGCGCTGCGCTTGGTGCGGCCACGCCTTCGGGCTGCGTGTCAGCCAAGTGTGCCGTGGCTTTGGCCCGCTCGGTGGCCGCGCTCACAGCTTGCGCGTCGAGGCCCATCATGGTGCGGGCCATGGGCGCCTTCTTGGGAGGGGCCTCCGAGGCAATCGGCCGACCGCAGCTCCCGCAGAAGCGCGTGTCGCTGCTGACTTGCGCCTGGCAATGTGGACACGTGGAGTTTGTCTCAGCCATGGGGTGCGTAGCCTAGCAAACTTACGCCGCTTCTTGGAATGCAAGCTGGTCCGACGTGGCGCTGGGCGTGCCCCCCGGCGAAGACGCGGCGACGACCCTGCCCGACCCTGACGTCAGGAGGGCGTGATGCCCAAGACGTCCGCCATCTCGTAGAGCCCGGGAGGGCGTCCAGATACCCAGTGGGCCGCTCGCACCGCCCCGCGGGCGAAGATCTCGCGCGTGTGGGCTCGGTGGGTGAGCTCGATGCGCTCACCGGGGCCTGCCAAGACCAGCGTGTGGTCGCCGACCACGTCACCGCCTCGCAGCGCGTGCACGCCGAGCTCGTCGCCGCGCCTCGCGCCCACCTGGCCTTGGCGCCCGTGCACGGCAGCCCGCTGCGGGTCGAGCCCCCTCGCCTGCGCCACGACTTCGGTCAGGCGCACGGCCGTGCCGCTCGGCGCATCGACCTTGTGGCGGTGATGCATCTCGACGATCTCGATATCGTATTCGGGACCGAGCAGCCGCACTGCCTGAGCAGCCAGCGCCCACAGCACATTGACGCCGATGCTGTAGTTCGGCGCCACCACCACGGGCGCAACCTTGCACAGAGCATCGAGCGCTGCGCGCGTCGCCGCATCGAAGCCGGTGGTGCCGACCACGGCCGCGATACGACGTTCCGCACAAGCCTTGAAGAGCGCCCTCGCCGGCTCCGGCAACGAGAAGTCGATCACGACCTCGGCGTGTTCGAGCGCGGACGGCAGAGCGGCCGACACCGCTACACCGAGCGGTTCTGCCAGGCCCGCAAGCAAGCCAGCATCCTGGCCGAGCGTCGGATGACCGCTACGATCGATGGCCGAGACCAGCGTCGCCGAGCTGTCCTCCGACAGCACCTTGACGATGCTGCGGCCCATGCGTCCAGCCGCACCATGCACGGCTACGCGCGTCATAGGATGCCGAGCTCCGCGAGCTCTGCGCGAATCCGTGCGCACGAGGCTTCCGAAGGTTGCACCAGCGGCAAGCGCAGCTCGCCGCTGCACATGCCCCGCAACCCCATGGCAGCTTTGACTGGACCAGGGCTGGTCTCGATGAACATCGCCTCGTAGAGCCCGCGCAGACGATGATGCTGCTTGCGCGCGCCGGCCAGATCGCCGCCACGGAAGAGGTCGACCAAGCGGCTGATTTCGCGCGGAGCCACGTTGCTCGC
>JADGRG010000187.1 GCA_017881145.1 Sandaracinaceae bacterium
CACCATCTCGCTGCCTCAGGACACCGTCGACCGCGACAACCGACCCATCACGCTCGAAGCGCAAGGCCGACACGACCCTTGCGTGCTGCCGCGTGCCGCACCCATCGTCGAAGCCATGACGTGCCTGCTGCTGGCCGACCATCTGCTGCGGCAGCGCGGGCAAGATATCCTGCCTCGCTGAGGTTTCTAGTCACATACCCGCCGAGCAGCCTGCGGCTCTCGGCGTAGATCGTCACATACCCGCCGAGCAGCCTGCGGCTCTCGGCGTGGTCTACACCGCTTCGAGCAGTCGGCACGAGATCCCCAGGAAGATGGCGCGCATGGCGTCTTCGGTGTCGAGGCCGGATTGCAGCGCCGCACGCGCGCAGAGCGAGCCGACCGTCTGATCACCGCGTGCCTGCGCCAGCAACCAGATCCATCCGTCCGGCACTTGATAGGCAGCGAGCGACGCCGCAAGCCCGTGTGCGGAGCGCAGGACCTTCTCCCAGAGCGGCGCGAGCGCAGCTTCCAGCTCCGAAGGATGCAGCGACAGGCAGGCATCGCGCATCAAGACGTGCGCGTCCTGTTCGATGGGATAGGTCTCTTCGCCGCTGCAACAATCGCGCACGTAGAGGAAGTGACCACGGCGCCAGCGAAATGCATCCAGGTAGCGCGCGCGCACCTGAGCTGCAACGGCGCGGTAGAGCTGCACGGGACGCAGCACGCCCAAGTTGACCAGCGCGTCACCGAGCCGGCCTCTGTGCTGCGGCATGACGGCAAGTGCCATGTCGAGCTCGAGTGGCAGACAAACGCGGTTGTCCACGAGGTGCTGGCCCAACATCTCGTCGCGCTGCGTCGAGGCCACGAAATCCGGCCGCCCGTCGATGAAGTAGATCTTCTTGCGGCGCTTGCCGTCTTCCAGATAGAGCATGCCAGTCTCGCGCTTGTGGGCGAGGCTGTTCACGATCGGTAAGAGTGACGCAGCGCTGAGGTCGCCACGCAAACGCGGCCGGCGAATCTCGTCCTGCGACCACTGCAACGCCGGTGTCGAGAACACACGCGAAAGCTCGGGCAGCTCTTGCGCGGGGGTCGGCGCTTCACTTCCGCGCTGCACGATGGACCGAGCTTCGATCTCACCGGTCGTCGCGAGCCGCACCAGCTCGGGGAAGGTCACGTCCCGCACGCGCTGACCGCTCTGCAGGTCGGCCGCATAGCTGTGCTTGGGAGCCATCTCGAAGATCGACACGATCGCCGCCGTACTGGTCTCGAGCGTCTTTCCGGTGGCGCCCCCGGCGTCGCCCCCAAAGAGCGACGTGGGACGCGCGAAGCCTTCACTCGCCAGCTCGTCCGGCATGAGCGGGCAGAGCTCTGTGCGCGCCATGAGTTGACAGATTGCACTCGACGCGTCGGCAACGAAGCCGCGACGCGCACAGATCGCCTCGATCTTCTGAGCGAGCTCCCGTGCATCCGGGCGCTCGATTGGTCGCGCACGCAGGCACTGCCGCAAGAGTCGGCGCACGTCGGAAGGAATGCGCACCTTCGTGCTGTCCAGCACGCGCAGATCCACATCGCGGATGCGCAAGAGAATCTCGAGCTGAGCACCTGCGCCGAAGAGCGGCTCACCGATGAGCAACTCGGCAAGCACCACGCCCAGCGTGAACACATCGCTCTTGCCGTCCAGCAGCTTGCTCTGCACTTGCTCGGGCGACATGTAGCCGAGCTTGCCGCGCAGATCATTCTTGCCCGTGTGGCGCTCCGCCATGCGAGAGCACGCGATGCCGAAGTCAGCGAGCTTCACGTGACCTGTGCGCGTGAGCAAGATGTTGCCGGGGCTCACGTCGCGATGCACCAGGCCGAGCAACTCTCCGTCGTCGCCACGCACCCTGTGGACGTAGTCGAGCGCGCGAGCGGCTTGCGCGATCACGTAGAGCGTCGCCTGCAACGACATGCTCTCGCTGCGATTCACCAGCGCGCGCAAGAGTCGGCTGAGGCTGGTGCCCTCCACCAACTCCATGGCAAGAAAGAGCTCGCCCACGTCCTCGCCGAAGTCGAAGACCTGCACGATGTTGGGGTGCGAGAGCCGCGCTGCCAGCGACGCCTCATCGATGAACATGCGCACGAACGCGGCGTCCTCGGCAGCGCTCGGCAAGATGCGCTTCACCGCCACGCGCTTGCAGAAGCCGTGCGGCCCCACGCGCTTGGCTGCGTAGACCTCGGCCATACCACCGGCACCTAAGCGCTCCTCGATCTCGTAGTCGCCCAAGCGTGAATGCGGACCGATCACTCGCCTGTGCCGGGAGCCGGACCGAGACGCGTCTGCTGCGGCAGCCTCAGCTGGCTCTGCACTTATTGGCGGTGGCTTGTGCGCTTGGTTCACGAATACTTCGCTGCGGGGAAGTGCCTTGCGAGCGCATGCCTGCCGGTCGCCGAGCACATTCCAACCGTGTCGTATTATTGCATTAACAACAGGCCTCCGAAATGCTTTCGTGCCCGAGTGAGGATTGGCGTCGCTCCGACGTCTAGTGTACGCTTGTTGCTCAAGTGGATGACGGGAGCTCCAGGTGCGCGCGCGAACCGGGGCATGCCGCTTGTCAATCTGTTCGCACTTTCGAGACACACTGTGGTGGGAATGCGCAGTTTACGAACAAGCTTGGTGGCTGGCGCCCTGGTCCTCTCTGGGGTCACGGTGGGGTGCGGCGACGCGGTCAATCAGACCTGCCCGGCAGCCGTGGGGGTATTCCTCTCGTCGTACAAGCAGATCGATGGCTCCTGCCCTGTGACCTTCGAAAGCCAAGAGCTGGCGATCTCGAAGACCGACCGCGGCACAGTCACCACCTACGAAGCGCGGCTATCTGACACCGTGACCACGCAGGTCATCCTCAAGGGCTGCACGATCGCGTTGCACCAGACCATCGACGCGAAGGGCCAGAGATCGTCGGACATCGCGGGCGACCTCCAGGTGCACAGCGATGTCGAGCTCGCGGGCACGTTGCTGCGCACCGTCTATAGACCCGATGGCTCGATCGATTGCCATGGCGTCTACGACGCGCGATTCACACGACAGGACGCCGCCGCGAACGCTCAGTAGTGAGCGCGACAACGAGCCGTTGAGCTCAGTGCCGGTTGCGCGCAAACTCGCACGCTGGAGGCCGTCGTGCTGCCCACGAAGCTCACTCTCGCGCATCTGCCCACGCCGCTCTTCCATCACGCGGAGCTCGATCGCCTGATCGGCACCGAAGTCTGGGTCAAGCGCGACGACATGAGCGCAGGCCCCGAAGCCGGCAACAAGATCCGTAAGCTCGAGTATCTGCTGGCCGCGGCGCAGACGCAGCACGCTCGCGTCGTGATCACGTGCGGTGGCGTGCAAAGCAACCACGCACGTGCCACGGCGCTCCTGGCGCGTCGACTCGGCATGCGACCCTTGCTCTTGCTGCGCACTTTGGATGGTCGAGCGCCGCAGACCACGAACGGCAACCTCTTCCTCGACGCACTGGCCGGCGCCGAGATGCGCTTCATCACGCCTGCGCAATACCAAGATCGCGATCAGCTCATGCAGCAGGCCGCACTCGCGCTGAGTCAGAGCAGCTACGTGATCCCGGAAGGCGGCTCGAACGGGCTGGGCGCGCTGGGCTACGTCGATGCCATGGCCGAGGTGCGCGTGCAGCTCGATCGCGGCCAAGCCGGGGGTCCTGCGCCCTTCGATGCCGTGGTGCATGCCTGCGGCTCGGGTGGCACCGCTGCCGGTGTCTGCATCGGAGCCGCACTACACAACGTCGCGCCCGTAACCATCGCGATGGCCGTCTGCGACGACAGCGCCTACTTCGAGATCCGGATCCGCCACATCATGGACGAAGCGATGCTGGAGCTTGGTGCTAGCCAACCTCGCGCCGGGCTGCGCGTGCTCGATCGTTGGAAAGGCCCTGCCTACGCCGTGCCAAGCGAGGAGCAAGCTCGCTTCATCGTCGCTGTCGCGCGGGCCACCGGCCTGATCTTCGATCCGGTCTACACCGGCAAAGCGCTCTTCGGGCTTTCACAGCTCGATCCCAAACCCAAGCGCGTCCTCTTCCTCCACACCGGCGGCCTACCTGGCTTGTTGGCCGATCCGGGACCCTTCGTGGAGCTGCTCTGAGGCGATCGCGCTCCAAGCGTGATCCGTTGTCACTGCAATGACGGCGAGCCCAGCCCGCGCTGCCGCTCCGATGTGCCTGTATGGCAAAGTTCTACATATTGCGGAAATCTGACCGACGCTTGTATGTTGCGTCACAGCGGCCATGACGGACTCTCTCTTCCAAGTCGAGCGCACGCGACCCGATGAGCTGACGCTGAGGCTCGGCGGGGTGCTCGACGAGAACGCCGCCTTGGGCTGCGAGCGCGAAGCCCGAGCCCAGCTCAGCCTGGCGAAGAACGGCTCGCAACGCATCCTGTGGGACCTGCGGGAAGTGACCGGCTACTCACTCGAGGCGCGCGCGGTGGTGGTGCGTCTCCAGCGTTTCCTTGCGGACAAGGCGCAGAGGACGGTGTACGTCGCCACTCGCCCCGAGCCTCGCTCGCTCGCGCTCTGGGCCGTACACATGGCAGGACACCTCGACGCCTGCATTGCGACCGACCTGGAGAGCGCTCAGGCCTACCTGCGCGGACGCGGCGATCCAGAGACCGGCGTGCGTCCGCTGGTCTCGGCGCGCCCCGCGCCAGTGAACGACTTGAACAAAGCCGCAAGCTGAGCGTAGGCCTGCTAGGCGGCACCATGCGCGCTGCCGCCGTCAGCGGCATCACCCTCGAGGTGCGTGGTGCTGTTGAGCAAGCGCACCAAGTGCGGAGCCGTGGCATCGATCTCGGTGACGCTGGCATTGTCGAAGCGATCGATGAGCGCGACGCCCGCAGCGCTGCCTAGGTGCCGGTGTAGAAGCGCGCGGCAGACGAGCCCGTGGGTCATCACGACGAGCTTGCCGGTAAGCTTGCGTTTGTGCTCGAGCATGAGCGCAAACGCCTGGGCCACGCGCAGGTGAAACGCATCCCAGCTCTCGCCATTGGGGGGGACGAAGTCCGGTCCGAACGGGTCGGCGCCGATCTCGGTATAGGGCGTGCCGCGGAGATCACCGAAGTTGCGCTCTCGCAGGAGCGCGGTCGCGGTGATGCCCAGGCCCGTGCGATCGAGCAGCGGTTGCGCGGTCATCCGGGCGCGCGGCAGATCGCTGCAGAGCACGTGCTCGATTTCTTCCGAGCCCAAGCGCAGAGCCAGTTGCTCGGCCTGGCGCAAACCACGCGCGCATAGCGGGGTGTCGGCCGGTTGAAGCACACGCGCAACATTGAGCGCTGTCTCGCCGTGGCGCACGAGCAAGATCGACATGGGATAGCTCTTGTATCAGGCCCGAGCAGAGCTCGCGAGTCGGTCCGAGCCTGGGCAGCCAACGCCGAGCCTCTGGCCGCTGGGTCGATCCATGCTATCTCTGGGCTGCTCCATGATCACCATCGTCGACTACAATGCTGGCAACTTGCGCAGCGTAAAACGTGCTTGTGATGCGGTCGGGATCTCGTCGGTGTTCACGCAGGACGCTGACGCGGTCGCCAAGGCCGACAAGATCATCTTCCCCGGCGTAGGGCACGCGCGTAGCGCCATGGAGACACTCACGCGCACCGGCCTCCTGCAGGCGGTTCGGCATGCCTTCGAGAGAGGCACACCCATCCTCGGCATCTGCATCGGCGCGCAGCTGGTACTCGAGAGCTCGGAGGAAGGCGAAACCCAGGGCTTCGGGTTCATCGCCGGGCGCACACGGCTCTTTCGTCTGGACGAACCCACCCTGAAGATCCCGCACATGGGCTGGAACGCCGTGCAGGTGGAGCAGCCGCACCCGCTACTGGCTTCGTTTCCCGCAGACACCGAGCTCTACTTCGTACATTCGTATTACATGGACCCGCTCGACACACGACACGTGTATGCAACCACGCAACACGGCATCCGCTTTTGCTCGGCGCTCGGCAGGGACAACCTCTTCGCCACGCAGTTTCACCCGGAGAAGAGCGGTCGCTTCGGGCTTTCGATGCTGGCGCGCTTTGCAACCTGGGATGGAACACCATGCTGAGCAAGCGCGTGGTCGCCTGCCTCGACGTTCGGGATGGCAAGCTCGCCAAGAGTGTGAAGTTCGTCGACACCAAGGACATCGGCGACCCGGTATCGAAGGCCAAAGAGTATTACGACGACGGACTCGACGAGCTCGTCTTCTACGACATCACTGCATCGAGCGAGGGGCGCGGCATCATGCTGGATGTCGTCGAGCGTGTGGCTTCGCAGGTCTTCATCCCCTTCTCGGTC
>JADGRG010000188.1 GCA_017881145.1 Sandaracinaceae bacterium
CGACCAAGACTTCTTCGTATCCAAGGACGGTAACGACATCTTCGAGCTCTGCCAGTGATGCTTGTCCAACACACGACACGTGCCTGGCTCTGGTTTGCGAGTGGTACGCAGCTCGTCCTCGCCAAGCCTGACTGTGGGCTCTGCGCGGTGACTGCCCCGCCGTCCTGAAGACACGGGACAACAAAGTGTTCGCGTTGGGCGCCTCGGGCTGACAAGCCCGTTGCGCTCGCGCCGCAAAGCGCGCTAACTCTTGTCCCGTGAGTGCGACCGCCCCGCGAAGCCTAAAGGCGTTCTTCCGCTCGTTTGCGCTGCTCTTCAGCAAAGACGCGGCGGCCTACTACGAGTATCTCGGCGACGACGTGCTCGAAGCACAGCACGCCGGCTTCGAAGATCCCGATAAGCCCTTGTGGCTGAACCTCGGCTACTGGAAAGAAGCGCGCACCTACCCGAAGGCCGCCGAAGCCATGGCCTGTCTGCTCGCCGATGCCGCGCAGCTCGGCCCGCGTGACGAGCTGCTCGACGTGGGCTTCGGCTTCGCCGAGCAGGACTTCTTGTGGATCACCCGCTACGGCGTGGCGCGCATCACCGGCCTCAACATCACGCCGCTGCACGTCGAGCGCGCTATGGCGCGAGTGCGGGCGCGCTCGCTCAGCGATCGCATGGACCTGCGTCTTGGCTCCGCGACGGACGTGCCCTTCGCCGCCGACAGCTTCGACAAAGTCACCGCGCTGGAATGTGCCTTCCACTTCGACACGCGCGAACGCTTCTTCGACGAGGCCTTCCGCGTGCTGCGTCCCGGCGGCAGGCTCGCGCTCGCCGACTGCGTGCCTTTTCCCGGCGAGAAGCTCGGCTTCCTCTCGCACCTCGCGCTCAAGCGCTGGTCGATCCCCGTCGCCAACATGTATGACCGCGACGAATACTGCCGCAGGCTGGCAGCTCACGGCTTCACCAACGTGAAAGCGCAGTCGATCCGCAACCAAGTCTTCCCCGCCATGATGAAGTACGCCGCGCTGCGCAAGCAGGGCCGCTCCATGCACGAAGCCGTGGTCGAGCTCACACCCGAAGAAGAAGCGCGCTGCGCAGGCATCGAAGCCTGGGCCCGCAACGGCGGGCTCACTGACTACGTGATCTTCTCCGCTGACAAGCCGCTATGAGCCATTTCTGGGCAGCCCTCACATCAGCGGCGCCAGTAAGCGGCCTAGATCTTCGGCCAGCGCACGCAGGCGGCCGGCGTCTGGCAGGCGCTCGTCGCAGTGCAGGAAGAGCTCGCTGAACCACTCGGCGAAGAGCGCAGTCTCGGCACGGCCGTAGACGAAGAGCGCGATCTCGTAGTCGAGGAAGAGCGAGCGCATGTCGAGGTTGGCTGAGCCGAGCACCGCGATCTCGTGATCGATGAGCATGACCTTGGCGTGCATCATTCCGGAACTGTAAGGCCGCACGTGGCCACCCACGTTCTGGATCTGCCGCAGATAGCTGCCACCGGCGATGTCGGCGCTCAAGTGGTTGGAGCGTGCAGGCAAGACCAACGACACATCCACGCCGCGCCGTACCGCCAGCACCAAGGCCCGTGTGATCGCCTCGTCGGGAATGAAGTAAGGCGTAGCGATCCAGATCCGTTCGCGCGCCTGGAAGAGCGCCGACAACACGGCGTCGTAGTAGTTGTCGCCGGGTACATCCGGACCGCTCGCCACGACTTGTATGGCTGCCTCGCCAGCGCGTATCGGAAAACGTGAAGCCTCGGGGGGGCCGCCGCGCCGCTTACCTGCCGCGAAGTTCCAGTCCGACCTGAACACATTGTCGATATGTGCAACCACCGGCCCGGTCACGAGCAAGAGCAGATCTCGCCAGCGTCCGGCATAGGGCAGAGGCCCCATGTATTCGCGCGCCAGGTTCATCCCGCCGACTACCGCGCACTCGCCGTCGATCACGATGCTCTTGCGGTGGTTGCGCAGATTGGCCGGCCCACGAAAGGGCAACCGGAGCATCGGCATGAATATGGCGACTTCGCCACCTGCGGCCTGCAACGCCGAGAGCTTGCTGCGTCGCGCGCGAAACGCGAAGAGCCCGTCCAGCAGCACGCGCACCCGCACGCCCTGCTCCGCTTTGCGCGCCAGCAAGTCCATCACCGCATCACCGGCTTCGTCCGAGCCGAGTATGAACGTCGAGACCTCGATCGAATGCTCGGCCCGCTCGATCAGCTCGATGACGCAAGCAAACGCCGCTTCGCCGGTGCTGAGCAGCTCGATGCGGTTACCCGCAGCTACGCGCGGCGCGCCGCCCGAGAGCAAGATGCGCTCCACCACGTGCGGAACGTCGTCGACCAGTGCAGCGGGTGGCGGCACATAGAGCGGCTCCTTGCGCGCGGCCATGCGCCGATGCTTGCGGCCGCCGACCATCAGGTAGAGCGGCACCCCGACATAGGGAACGAGCACGATTGCAAGCAGCCACGCCAGCGTGCTCGCCGGAGGCCTACGCTCGCGCAAGATCCGCGAGAGCAGAATGACCGCCAGCAAGAAGCCCAGCACCGAGAAGATGTGCGGAATCAGCCACACGGAGCGCACTCTACACCGAGATGCGCTGGCGCCGCGACCGGTCACCGGCGAGAGCGCCACCGCAAGCACGGCGTGCAGCGCGCAAGATCGCCGCTAAACTCGGCACCATGAGCGCTGCGCGCAAACCGCCTACAGCAAGACGTTGCGTTTGGGCCGAGAGCCATCCGCTCCTGGCCAGCTACCACGACCAAGAGTGGGGCGTGCCCGTCCACGACGAGCACAAATGGTTCGAGAAGATCGTGCTGGACGGCGCGCAAGCCGGCCTCTCCTGGCTGACGATTCTCAAGAAGCGCGACGCCTACCGCGATGCCTTCTGCGCCTTCGACCCCGCGCAAGTCGCGCGCTTCACCGCACGCGACCAAGCACGACTCATGCAAAACCCCGGCCTCGTGCGCAACCGCCTCAAGATCGCCTCCGCCGTCGGCAACGCCCGAGCCTTCCTGCAGATTCAGGCTGAGCAAGCCAGCTTCGACGCCTACGTCTGGCGCTTCGTGGACGGCCGCCCCCTCGACAACCGCCTGCGCCGCGAAGCTGACCGGCAGGCCCGCACCGAGCTCTCCGACGCCCTCTCCAAAGACCTCAAACGCCGCGGCTTCAACTTCGTCGGTTCCACCATCGTCTACGCCTTCATGCAAGCCGCAGGTCTAGTCAACGACCACCTGGTGACCTGCTACCGCCACGCCGAGTTGCGCAGAGCGAAATGAAGCGATAGGCGCAACTGGCTGGAGCGGATGGACGATGGTGGGGGCTGCCCTACTCTCACGAGTCCGAGGCTCACCGCAGCTGATGGCTGCCCTACTCTACGGTTCAGGCCTACGCCTGCTCGAATGCTGCAGGCTGCGCGTCAAAGACATCGACCTCGATCGCCGCGAGCTGATAGTGCGCCGCGGCAAGGGCGACAAGGACCGCGTCAC
>JADGRG010000189.1 GCA_017881145.1 Sandaracinaceae bacterium
CGGCGCGGAGAGAGCACGATGCACCCGCCTTCGATCGCGATGTCGGTGTTCGGAGTGATCACGTACACCTGGTTTGGCTCGATGCGCATCCCGTGCTCCGCTTGGCGCACCGGCATGGCCGTGGCTCTGCCGAGCACCTCACTGAGCATGCTGGTGTGCGTCGGATCCAAGTGTTGGATGAGCACGAACCCGAGTCCCGTGTCCGCGGGCAAGCACTCTAAGAGCTGAGTGAAGGCTTCCAGCCCACCGGCCGAAGCGCCGACACCGACGATGGGAAACGCCGCGGGAGAACCAGAGTTAGCGACAGCGAGCATGGTGAGATCCTAGCGAGGCGAGCGGCACGTGACGATGGGGTGGGGCTTCACGAAGCGATCGCGTTGGCAGCACGGCGGCCGCCAACGCGATCCAGAACGATGTCATCGCTCAGGTCGGCTGGCCGGTCCTCGGCTGCACGACGATTTCGACGCGTCGATTGTTGGCGCGACCCTCGGCTGACTTGTTGTCTGCTACGGAACGCGAGAAGCCGAAGCCTTGCGAGGTCACGCGGTCGGCTGCGATGCCGCGCGAGACCAGATAGTCGCGAACCGTCTGGGCACGGCGTTGCGACAAGTCCTGGTTGTAAGTTTCGCCGCCCTGGGAATCCGTGTGTCCCTCGACGACGATCTTGGAGTCGGGGTCCTGCTGCGTGAGCGCATCTGCGACGCTGTTGAGCTTGACCTGAGCCGACGCCAGTAAGTCAGACTTGGCAGAAGCGAAGAGCACGCCTCCCGAGAGCGTGATCACCATGCCGCGGGTCTCTTGCTTCACGGATGCGAACTTCGCGAGGTCGGCGGCCGACTGAGCTGCCCGCTTGTCTGCTTCCTCACGCGCCTGCTTCTCGGCAGCAATCTGCTGATCCTTGCTCAGCATGGCTTGGCCTTGCGCCGCCACCTGCTGATTGGCCCGGCCGAGCTGGGTCGAGGTGGCCTTTAGCTGCGCCGTCTGATCGGCGTGCATATTGTTGAGGGTCTGCTCCTGGACCTGGGTGGATCGCGTTGCGCTCGCGCGAGCCTCGGCGATCTGGGCTCGTCGATCGGCGGTGTAAGCCAAGTCGCGGGTCTCCCGGGTGTCTCCGTTCTTCGAGAACGAACGCTCGGCCGCTTCGATGGCCTTTTGCGCGGTGTAGAGATCTGCCGGATCGAGCGTCGCTGCCTCGCCGTGCTGTGCGCGGTTGTATGAGGTGCGTGCGGCCACCAAGTCGGCTGGCGGCGCTGCGGTTGCACAGCCCCCAGTGGCGAGCGCCAGAACCAGACCCACCTTCAAGTTGCTCGAGATCTTCATGGGTGCGCTCCTTGTTCGACATTCACAGAGCGCTGGGCATTCGATTGGTCGTATGCCTTGGTCGCTTCCGTCTTCGCGTTGTCTTCCCGAGTCAGTGCGACGGCCAGCTCGGCGTCGGCCTTGGCGCGCGTGAGCAGCCGGTCGGCAGCACGGTTGTCGTCGTGGTCCATGGCGGCTTTCGCCTGCAGGAGCTGGTCTTCCGCGAGCTTGAGGTGAAGCTGCGCCCGGGGGTTGTTCTGTGCGCCCAGCTCGTTCGCGCTGCGATTGGCAGACTGGACATCGGCCATCTGCTGGGTCGGCGGCGGGTAGTTGCCAGCGCATCCGAGTGCCAAGAGCACGGGTCCGGCGATGGTCAGGGAGAACATCTTCATGAGCTCTTTTCAGCCTTCTCGTGCTTGGACTTGCTGCTCACGTCGCCGACCGACACCTTTGCGAGCCATTCGTCGATCTGCTTTTCGGCGTCCTCCTTGAGGACCCCGTAGCGCGACTGCAGCTTGCCGAGCAGCACCATCCGCTTGCCGGCGACGTTCTTCACGTCGTCATCGGTGAGCTTCCCCCACCTCGACTTCACCTGGCCGGTGACTTGATGCCACTGACCCTCGATTTGATCCCAGTTCATACGCTTGTCTCCATGACCGTTCTGGCCCATAGGCCGCGTCGCGCATTACGACGCTAGGTTCCGGTCCTTTGCATGGAGCGTGCCGCCTGGGCACGACACGAAACCACTCAGATATCCGGGTGTTCCGGAGCCGAGTGAAGTTGAAACGCGCCCCTGAGACGAAATGTCCCGGCGCGAACGTCCCGGCGCGAACGTCCCGGCGCAGACTTAGCGGCGCAGACTTGCCGGCGCTAGACCACGCCATAGGCCTTGAGCTTCCGATACAAGGTGCGCCGATCGAAGCCGAGCGCGGTCGCGGCTTGCGTCTTGCTGCCACTGACGGCCTGCAACACCTGCAGGACGTAACGCTTCTCGACTTCCTCCATGGGCAAGAGCTCCAAAGGATTCTCGAGCGGAAGCACGAAAGTGTTGCCCTGGAACTCGCGCACATGCACCGGCAGGTCGGCAAGAGCAATGGTCTCGCCTTGCGAGAGAGCGACCGCACGCTCCATGCAATTCTGCAGCTCGCGCACGTTACCGGGCCATGGATACGCCAGCAGCTTCTCCGCAGCGTCGTCAGCAATACCGGTAAGTGGCTTCTTGAACTGCTGAGCGAAGCGCGCGACGAAGTGTTCCGCGATCAAGAGCACATCTCTGCCACGTGCACGCAAGGGCGGCATGTGAATGCGGATTACGTTGATTCGGTAGTAGAGGTCCTCGCGAAAGCGCTGCTCGGCGACGTCGGTCTCCAGGTCACGGCTGGTCGCAGACACGATGCGTGCATCGAAGGGCACTTCGCGATCGCCGCCCACTGGGCGGACCTTGCGCTCCTGCAATGCGCGCAAGAGCTTCACCTGCGTGGTCAGCGGCATCTCGCCGATCTCGTCCAGAAAGAGCGTGCCGCCATTGGCCTGCAGGAAGAGGCCTTTGTGGTTGGTCTTGGCGTCGGTGAAGGCACCGCGCGCGTGGCCGAAGAGCTCGCTCTCCAGCATCGTGTCCGGGACCGCGGCGCAGTTGAACGCGACCAAGGGCCCCGCGCTCTGCGGACCGCGCTGATGGATGGCCTGCGCGACCAGCTCTTTGCCGGTACCGCTTTCACCGGTGATGAGCACGGTGGCGTCCGTGTCGACCACACGCCCCAGCAGCGAGTACACCTCGTGCATCGCCGGGCTATCGCCGATCATGTCGCCGGGTGGCCGATGGCGCGCGACGGTATCGCGCAGCTGCTTGTTCTCTTCCTTGAGCTTCCTGTGCTCCAGCGCGCGCGTCAGTGTCAGCAGGAGCTCCTGCATCTGGATCGGCTTGGCGATGAAATCGTAGGCGCCGGCGCGGATCGCCGCGACCACCGTCTCCATGCTGCCAAAGGCCGTCACCAGCACGATAGGCAGGTCCGGCCAGCTCTTGTGGGCGCGTTGACAGAGCTCGATGCCTGTCATGCCCGGCATGTGTAGATCGGTGATGACGGCGTCGACTTCCTCGCGTTCGAGCAGTTCGAGCGCGGCAGCGCCGCTGTTGGCGGACACGACCTCGAAGCCGCGGCTGGTCAGCGTGGCGCTGATGGCGTCGCAAGCCGCCACATCGTCGTCGATGATGAGTAATCTAGCTGGTAGCGTGGCCATTGCCGCCTCTCACGTCGGGCTGTGGCAGGTGCACCTTGAACGAGGAGCCACGCCCAACCTCACTGGTAGCCGTAATGCAGCCCGCATGCTCTCTGGCGATGCCTTGCGCCACCGACAGACCGAGCCCCGTTCCCCCCGCGGGGCCCTTGGTGGAGAAGAAAGGCTGGAACACCTTGGAGATGACGTCGGCGGGAATGCCCACGCCTTGATCGCTCACGTCGATGCAAACGTAGGCTCGCAGCCCGCCACTCGGATCATCGACCGGGGCCATTTGCTCGCCGCGCAAGCTCACTTTGAGCGTGCCGCCGCTGGGCATCGCCTGCACGCCGTTCATCACCAGGTTCACGATGATCTGCAGGAGCTTGTCGGCATCGCCGTCGATCTCGAACGGTGTCTCGGGCAGATCGAGCACGACCCTCGCGTTGTTCTTCCGGGTGGTGTGCTGGCAGAGCGCGATGGCCTTGCGTACGACTTCCACCAGATCGAGGCGCGTGAGCTTGGCCGGCCGCGCGCGTGCAAAGGAGAGGATCTCCTCGATGATGCGCGTCATGCGCCGCGTCTGCTCCACGATCACTTCTGCGCTCTGGCACGCTTGCTCCAGCGTGGCGACGGCCCCCGAGGTGATCAGCTGAGCGCGTAGCTCGATCACGTTCAGCGGGTTGCCGAGCTCGTGGGCCACCGACGACGCCAGCCGGCCCAGGGTCGCGACGCGGTCGGACTGCCGCAGCTGATCGAGCGCGCCCAGATGCGCATCCGACGCAAGCTGCGCTGCCTGCAGTTGGTCGCACATCGAGTCCAGTTCGCTCGCGAGGCTGCCGAGTTCGTCGCGGCGACCCAAGCGCAAGCGCTTGGAGAAGTCGCCTGAGCCGATGGCATTCGCCAAGGTTGTCACCCTTCGCAGCGGCTTGAAGATGAGGTAGTGCGCGCTGCCGATCGCAAGCACGCAGACCGCGCTCATCCGCACCATCATCGCGAGCAGACTCGTGCGCAGCTCACCAAAAAAGAAGAAGAACGCAACATTCAGCACCAGCAGAGCGACGATCCAGAGCCCGAACTTCTTTTCGAGGTCAACGCGGCCGTTCACTATGGTCAAGATGCGCTTCACGCAGCGGTAGTAGCACCGATCGGGCTCGGGCACCTGCCGGCGGACGCAATGAGTTCGAAAGAAGCCGAAGTGGGCCCCTTTGGTAGGGCTCAAGTAAGCCATGGGACATTTTTGCGCGTGCTTACCGAGCAGCCACCATCACGCGCGCACGTTGACCCGGCACGGCAACGTAGCGATTCGAGCCCACTAGCGGTCGATCGAGGGCAGGAGCGCGGCGCGCTGGGAAGCCGCCAGCTTTGCTGCGGCACGCCAAGTGCATACCTGAAGCTTGCAGCAGAACATTTCGGCACTCGAACAGACCGGGAGGTCACCATGCTTTGGACCATTGCAGTTGTGTTGTTGGTACTTTGGGCCTTGGGCCTCGTCAGCGCGTACACGATGGGAGGCTTCATTCACGTGCTTCTCGTGCTCGCCGTGGTCGTCGTGCTGGTGCAAGTGATCCAGGGCGGCAGGGGACGCCGGCTCGGGTCTTGAGATTCGCATCGGCTGCGTGGCGCGTGGCCAGATTGCAGCGCTCGCCAGGAGATCACGTTGGCAGCCTCGCGCCATCAACGTGATCTCCTGCTCTGCTCTCGCTCACATCGCCTGGCCACTCTTGGGTTGAACGACGATCTCGACACGGCGATTGTTGGCGCGACCCTCGGCTGATTTGTTGTCCGCGATGGCGCGCGAATAGCCGAAACCTTGAGAGGTTATGCGGTCGGAAGCAATGCCGCGGGTCACCAGATAGTCGCGTACGGCTTGGGCGCGGCGCTGCGACAAATCCTGGTTGTAGCTCTCACCGCCCTGCGAATCCGTGTGCCCCTCCACCACGATCTTCGAATCCGGATCCTGTTGGGTTAGCGCCTCCGCGACGCTGTTCAGCTTCACCTGAGCCGACGCGAGCAAGTCAGCTTTTCCCGACGTGAAGAGCACGGCTCCTGAGAGCGTGATCACCATGCCGCGGGTCTCTTGCTTCACCGATGCGAACTTCGCGAGGTCCGCGGCCGCCTGCGCAGCGCGTTTCTCGGCTGCTTCCCGCGCGATCCGCTCGGCAGCGAGTTGCTCTTCCTTGGTCTGAATGGTCTGACTCTGCAGCGCTAGCTGCTGCTTGGCTCGGCCAAGCTCTGCCGCCGTCTGCTTCACCTGCGAGGTTTCCTCGGCATGCATGCCGCTGAGGATCTGCTGTTGGCGCGCAGTCGCTTCGGTGGCATCGGCACGAGCCTCGGCGATTTGGGCCCGTCGATCAGCGATATAGGCCAGGTTTCTGGTCTGCCGCGTGTCTCCATCCTTCTCGAAGGACCGTTCCGCCGCCTCGATCGCCTTCTGTGCCGTGTATAGATCCGCAGGGTCGAGCTTCGCAGCGGTACCGTGCTGCGCACGGTTGTATGAGAGCCGCGCGGATACCAAATCAGGAGGCGCCGCCGCGGTCGCACAGCCGGCGCCAGCGAGTGCGAGAAGCAGACCGCCATTCAGAATGATTGAGGTTTTCATTGCCGCGCTCCTTGTTCGAGATTGGTTGAGCGCTGAGCGTTCGACTGCTGCTCCGCTTTCTTTTCTTCCATCAAGGCGTTGTCTTTGCGAGCCAAGGAGATGGCTAGCTCGGCGTCGGCCTTGGCGCGGTCCAGTAGCGTCTCGGCGGTCTTGTTATCGTCCTTTTCCATCGCGGCTTTCGCCTGCTGCAGCTGCTCCTCTGCCAGCTTGAGATGAAGCTGGGCCTTGGGGTTGTTCTGTGCGCCGACTTCGTTCGCGCTACGATTCGCCGATTGAACGTCGGCCAGTTGCTGCGTGGGGGGCGGATAATTGCCTGCGCACCCAAGTGCGAGCAGCAACGGCACGCCAGTCGTTAGGATGAATGTCTTCATGATCTTCTGTCAGCCTTTCCAGAGCGGGTCTGGCCTCTGGCCAGAGTGGGTCGAAACGACCCAGCTCACATGCATGGAGCGTGCCTCACATGGACACGCCAGCGCAGACGGCTAGTTGCGAGAACCCTAGAGCTCGCCCTGGGCGACGAAGCGTGCAACGTCGCCCCACAATGACTGAAAGCTCCTGCGGTCGAAGCCGCAGCCACTAGCCAGCCAGTCGTAGTGGATGGGTGTGCGCCCGGCGTCCGAGAAGTGACCGATGGCATCGAAATGATCGGCGCGCGCCACGTGGATGAGCTCACCCCAGACCTGCGAGAGCACCGGCACGATGCCATCGTTGTCTTGCGGCGTGGGTTCCCGACCCAAGCTCACCATGAGGTGCGTGCGCTGTGACGCCGTCAGCTTCGGCACATACTGTCCGTCCATCTCGCTGGTCAGGCGGCGCAAGGCCTCGAAGAGCATATGCGTCGCCTGCGCGTAGGGATCGAAGCCCGAGCGCAGCACGCCAGAAAACCACGCTGCGTGCGCTCCACTGATCACGCTGCCGCAGCGGATGCCCGGACGGTCGCCCACGGCCGCCTCGAACACGTCCATCGATTCGGGCATCAGCTGCGGCATCAGCGCCTGGTCCTTGGCGATGTCGGAGAAGAGCTCGCTCAGCTCGGCGCGGCGCTCCGGCGAAAGATCGTCCAGCACTTGCGCAGACATCTGCTCGGCAATCGAGTGCTCCAGGCTCCCGTACTTGGTGTGGAAGCGCACGAAGAGCGCGGTCATGCGTAACACCATCGAGATCGGCATCCTGCCGAATCGCAGCAAGTAGATGGTGCCGAGCGAGAGCATGCTCAAGAGCTGAGCACCGAAGCGCGTGGTGAAGAAGCTAGCGAGCGGCGTGCCCCGATGCGGGCAAGAGACGGTCACGATGCTCCGCACCCGGGCTGCGATGGCCTCGACATTCTGGCCGCTACCGAGCTTCACTCCCGGCGTGCAGAGCAGGCGCGCATCGAGCCCGCCTGTCGAGTGCCCGATCAGGTGTAGCGGGCCATCCGCAGCTCCCGCGCGCTCCAAGATACTCTCCACTAAGCGCAGCGTACGCCTGCGCACCGACGATGTTGCGTAGTTGCGCACGGCGTGAATTTCCACATCGAGCCCGAGCCCTTGAAACTCGCCAACCAGCACGTCCTTGACGTGCGCGAAGTACGCGAGCTCGCCCAGGTTCTCGATGCCGAGAAATCCGGGGATCAGAAAGACATGATGCTTGCGCTGGGTCACGTGTGGCTTCGCGTCACTGGCGGGGCCGCGCTCCTATTCCGATCCAGTACCACAGTGGAGCGCGGTCCAGGCGTCTCTGTTTAGAGATGGTCGGTCTTCGCCTTGTCGATCCAGCCTCGAACTTCTCGCTCGATGACCTTGATGGCGAGCCCGGAGAAGGGTCGCAGCAACAACGGCACGTCGAGTTGCATGTGGAAGCGATCAGCTTGAACGGTGAGCGCGCCCGACAACGCCGCCCCGGTGACCTCGAACTTGATGTCCGCCTCGGTGTCGGTGCGCCACTGCAGCGTCGGTGAGTACTTGCCGAATCGCTCCGCGTAGCTCTGCAGCGCGCGCCGCGCGAGTTGCTTGGCTTGATCTAACGGAAGGTCGTGCATAACGTCGTGTTCCATCTGGACTGCCTTGCTGCTCGAGCACGGGCGGGGTCACGGGTCGCGACGCGCGCTCTGCTAGCGCTGCAAGCTCGCCCCGCGTGGCAAACTCACCCCATCAATGGCGCCGGGTAGGGGCTCACCGACCGGTCTTCCGGTAGCTTCGGTGTAGCGCCCACCGCAGCGAGCAGAGCCTCCCAGGGGTGCGCCCAGGGCGAGCTCAGCGCAACGAATGGGTCGAGCACCGGCAGCTCCAGGGCGTGCGTTTGGAAGGTGTCCAAGAACTCGCGCAGCCGTCGCGAGAGATCGTCGGGCTGCTCGTGGTGCAGGTAGTGCCCGCAGCCCTCGAAGCGCTCGAAGCCGACGCCTTTGACCGTGCGCACGAAAGAGAGCGCGTCTTCGAGCGGCGTGATCCCGTCTTGGTCACCCCAGAAAAGCGTGATCGGAGGTACCTGTTGGATCTCGTGGATGTGCTGGAAGAAGTTCTGGCTCTGGCCGCGCCAGCTCACGACATTCTCGACTGTCCGCGCGAAGGCGCGTGCCGTGCCGGGAGCGGCATTCATCGCGCTCAGCTCCGCGATGTCTTGCTCGGAGATGCGGCCACCAGCTGCACGCAGTGTCAGGCGGGTACCCGCCGCCATGAAGGGCTGACCAAACAATTCGACTACACCTGGAAGGGTGGCAAGACGCAACCAGAAGGCGACGTGGGGCCCAAGACCGCCAGAGGCGATCAGGGCAAGGCGACGAACGTTCAGCGTGGGCTCGAGCAGCAGCATCTGCGCTACGCCGCCGCCGAAGGAATGGCCGGCCACGTCGACCTCGCTCAAGCCAAGCACTTCGAGCCAGCGCGCGATTACATGCGCATGCCAATCCAGGTGATAGCTGGCATCCGGACGCTCGGAGAGACCGCAGCCCGGCGCGTCGGGCATCAGCACGCGACGGTCAGCAGCCAGCGCGGGGGCGATGCGTTTCCATGTCAGGTGCGAGTCGTTGATGCCGTGGAGAAGCACCAGCGGAGCCTTGTCGGTGGCGGTACCGCACTCCGCCCAGTGCAGGCGCATGCCGTCGACAACAACCGATGCGTGGCGAGTGTCCATGCCACCACCTGATGCATGGGTCGTGCCGAAAGTCTTCGTCCCACTCCAGCCACCTAACCCGAGGCACTCCAGTACCGCTGCTAACTGGTAGGTGTTAGCGCAGTGCGTTGCTCACGCTCCAGGCCTTCCGGGTCAGGTCCTCGGGAATGGCTCGCGGTGGGCGTCGGGCGGATTGGACGCATCGGTATCGTGCGCAAACTCTTCAGTTCCGGTGGACTCCACGAAAGGACCACCCTCTTCTTCAGTCACGATCTCGTCACTCACGTCTTCCGCGCAATCCTCGCCGCTGGTGGCAGTCTGAACGAACGTACTGCCGAGTTGTTCCGCCAGCCCGTCACGGCTGTGTGGCTCTCTCAGGAACCCAGCATCATCTTGGTCGGCCGGGGCATTCTCCTGGCTGCGTGTTCGCAATTCCGCTGCGTACTTGGGATCCAAATGACCGGAACCATCGCGTCGAGGAATCGGAGCCTGCTTGAGTTTCTTTGCCATGTAGAGACCTTAGCCTCCGCCCAGCGCGACGCCACCCGTCCGTCCATGTTTGAACCCTCGCGGCGCGTATGATGCGTTAGCGGTCGATGTCTGGCGTTCACGCGCCGATGCGTTTCGGGCGTCACGGTGACGAAATTGTATCCGCTATCGCGCCACGCGCGGCCGAGCTCGACCAGAGCATGGGATGAGGGGCGCGGCATGCTCGATGCGAAAGTGGTTGTCTCCGCTGCCCTCAGGCTTCTGCGGCTTGGTTGGCGCGACCTTGTTCGGTGTCATGCCCTCCCAGTCGGCGCGTTCCCACTGCAACTCCGTTTGAGTAGGCGGAGGTGAGTGGCCTTTGGCTCGCGCGCTACTGAGCTCTCCCGAATCTGTTCTTGGCACGGTGGTTCTCCTGAAAGCCACCGTGACAGCAGCAAGGGCCGTGCCAGCAGCGGCAACGCCGCTGACGGCGGCAGTGGATGACGCCGCGCAGGGGCGTGCGTATCTCCCATGTGGCTGACCGTCACCCCGCCAGAGGTCGGCGCAAGACAACGCCAGCGTGAGGGCGCATCTTGCACGGACCTGGGAGCCCGGACATGAAGAACCGACGCCTCGCAGTCCTGCTCAAAGAAACCTTCGGTCGTTTCACCGAGTACGGCGATTTGCTCGCTGCGGGCATGTCGTTCTACGCACTGCTGTCGATGGGCCCCTTGTTGGTGATCGCGGTGACCGTGACGGGTTGGCTGCTCGGTCAACACAGTGCGCGCGAAACCGCACTCTCGATGCTGAACCGCGCGACCAGCCCGGCGGTCCAGGACTCCGCACACGCGCTCCTGGACGCCGCCGGCAAAGGAAGTGGCAAAGTGGCGGCAGTCCTGGCGGCGCTCATGCTGCTCTGGGCGGCCAGCCGCTTGTTCTTGCAGGTACAAGACGCGCTCAATCTCCTCTGGGGCGTACGCGTCAGCGCGGCAAGCTCCACGCACAGGGCGGTCACGCGCGTCGCTGTCAAGCGTCTGGTCTCGTTCGCAATGGTGCTGGCCTGTGGCGCGCTCTTGCTGGCGACCATCGTGCTGCAGACCGCCACCGTCGCGCTAGGCCAGTTTCTCGACGCCCTGCTCGACGTTCACATCTTCACTTCCGCGTTCGCGCTCGTGCAAGAATCCGTGCTCTCGATCGCTTTGTCGTGCGTCGTCTTCGCACTCGTATATCGCGTGCTGCCCGATGTGCGACTGCGCTGGCGGGATGTCTGGGTAGGCGCCCTGCTGACCTCCACGCTGATGCTCGCAGGCACGTGGTTGCTAGGATTGTATCTCTGGCAGGTTGCTCCAGCTCAGCTCGAAGGTGCCATCGGCACGGTCGCTGTATTCATGCTGTGGACGTATTATCAAGCACAGGTCTTTCTACTGGGCGCGGCGTTCACGCGCGCCTGGTCGTGCCGGAGCGGCGTTGCGCCACCGCCGAAGCCCCACGCAGAACGTATCCCAGAGTCCCCGTAGCCTGGCGCGCGAACGACACCGTCAGAAGGGCAAGGAATGCGCCATGCGAGTCTTGGTCGTCGAGTGGCCCTCGGCACGACGGGGCAGCGACGCGTGCTCGACACTTCGGGGCGCGAAGCTGTCGAAGCGTTCAGGTGCCACACCGGCAAGGTCGCCCTGTGGGGCAGTCTTGCCAGCTCAGCCGTGGGGCCGTGCGACAAAACACGCCGCGCTAACGCATCCGTGCAGTGGCACGGGCCGTGCAGCATGCGGGTGCACCGAACCGGCAAGCGCGTAAAGGTCCCCACATCATGAGCGAGTACCACGAACCCGAAGCCGAGCTGTCGAGCGGCGCCCGCGACTTACATCGCGCCATCGTCAGCTTGAAAGAGGAGCTGGAGGCCGTCGACTGGTACCACCAGCGCTGGGAAACGTCTGCGGACGAGAGCCTGCGCGCGGTGCTCGCTCACAATCGCGACGAGGAGATCGAGCACGCCTGCATGGTGCTCGAATGGTTGCGACGCACGGTGCCCAAGTGGGACGAGCAGCTTCGCAAGTATCTCTTCAGCGAAGCACCCATCACCGCTTCGGAAGGTGCGCAAGCGACGGCAGCGCCCAGCCAAAAAGCCAACGCCGGCAGCGGGACCGCGCCACCTGCAACGGGGGATCTCGGCATCGGCAGTCTTCGGAGGAAAAACTAATGGATCTTCTACGCCGTAACCACGCACCTATCGCGGCTGCTTCGTGGAAGCTCATCGACGAGCAGGCCCGCGAGGTTCTCTCCGCCAATTTCTCTGCGCGCAAGCTGGTCAGCGTGAGCGGACCACACGGAGCAGAGCATGCTGCCGTCAATCTCGGTCGACTGGAACCGCCTAGCGTCGACCCGGGCGATGGCGTGTTCTATGGCGTGCGCAAAGTCTTGCCATTGGTCGAGGTGCGCGTGCCTTTCGTGCTCAATTTGTGGCAACTCGACGACGTCGTGCGCGGCTCACGCGATCCTGACCTTGCACCGCTCGTGACGGCCGCAGGCAAGCTGGTGGCGTTCGAGGAGCATGCCATCTACGCCGGATTGCCGAGCGCCGGGATTGTCGGCATGGCACAAGCGTCGCTGCACCCGGTGCTGGCGCTAGCCAGCGAAACCAGCGCTTGGCCCGAGGCGATTGCGCAAGCCACCATTCTGCTTCGGCTTGGCGGCGTGCAGGCACCCTACGCGCTGGTCACCGGACCTGCGGTGTTTCGCGCCATCGAGCATCACGGTGGGCAGTATCCACTACGCAAGCAGATCGAAGCGTTGATCGGCGGAAGCCTAGTGCTGGCGCCGTACGTGGATGGCGCGTTTCTGCTGGCGGCAGACGCCACGCGCGACTTCGAGCTGGTGCTCGGACAGGACGTTTCCATCGGCTTCGAAGAGCAGCGCGGACAAGACGTGAAGCTCTACCTGAGTGAATCCTTCACGTTTCGCGTTCTGGCACCCCAAGCCGTAGTCGCGTTCGCAACCGCACCTGATAAGCACACCGGAAAGCTTTGAACGCGGTCTGAGCTCGCCGTTGACCGACGAGCGCCATGCGCAAAGGCGCACAAGGCGCAAAGGCGCGCCCTCCTCTCCGAGAGCGCGCCTTTGCACAAGGCTCTACGAATCGCTCAGCGGTTTCCCGCTTGGCGGGCCTGACCCTTTAGCTCCTTCGCCTTGCCTTCGATCTCCATCTGGTCGTTGTCGATCAGCCCGCCTACGAACTTCTTCGCTTTGCCGGCCACCTCTTCGACGGTCCCCTTGACGCGTTCGCCGGCCTTGGCAACTTCTTGCTTGGCCTCGCCCTTCAACTCCTTGGCTTTGCCTTCGGCTTCCATCTGCTTATTGCCGATCATGTGGCCGACTGCGCCCTTGATCTTGCCACCAACTTCTTCGGCCTTGCCTTCGACCCGCTTGCCTGTGTTGCTCATGACTCAGTCCTTTTTCAATCTTGTCATCGGCGGCTCTGCCACCGTTGCGCTCGTACTAAGCAAGTGGCGTGCCGGATAAAGACGCGGAAAAGACGCGCTTGGCTGGGAAAAGCTGCGTGGCAAATCTGAGCGCTGAGACATTTTGCGCGGGGCCGGGTGGCGTGACCCGCGGCGCGCTTGTCATTGCCACGGCAACCCAGTCACTCGCGCGCTTGGCAGGTTGCGGTGCGTGCGTAGGCTAAATGAGCGTCTTTATCAACCGGCAACGGATCGCCCGCGACGTCATCATGGACGCGTTCGTCACCGACGGCGTATGGTGGCGCCTTGAGCACTCGAGTTCCCGATGAGCACTGAGAGCAGGGCAGAGGCAGCAGCCAGGCCAGAGCACGTGCACTCGCTCGACGTGTTGCGGGGACTGCTGGCGTTGCTGGTGGCTGTGTATCACTTCTCAGCCTGGACACACTTCTTCGGCAGCGGCACGCGCGCGAGTAGCGTCGCGGCGATACTCGGCATCTACAGCGTCGAGGGCTTCTTCATCGTCAGCGGCTTCTGCTTCTTCCACTTGTACGGTGATGCTCGATTCGACGCGAAGGCGCTCTGGCATTTCTACATCAAGCGAGTCTTGCGGATCGCGCCGCTCTACTACGTCGTGATCGTGCTCGGCTACTTGCTCGGCCGCTCCGTCGGCCCGGTGAGCGGCAGACGCGTCGCCGAGAACGTGACGCTCACGTTCGGGCTCTTCCATCCCAATCACGCCATGGTGCTGGGTGGCTGGTCGATCGGCGTCGAGTGCGTGTTCTATCTGGCGTTTCCGGTGCTCGCATGGCTCTTGCGCAAGCGCAGCGCGCTCTACCTCGGGATGGCCGCGCTCATGCTCATCGCGTACGGGTATGCTCTCAGCGATAACCCCGCGGAGTCGCGCTGGGTCAGCTTCAACAGGTACGTGCAGGTGCCAAACCACGCGTTCTTGTTTCTGTGGGGCGGCGTGATCGCGGATTTGCGCCGTCGAGTGCGGGTGCGCGTGGCCGGCTGGCCTTTGATCGCCGCGCTGGGCGTGGTGGCGGTAGTCTGCTCGCACTGGCAGGGCGTCCTGCAAGATCACTACGACGTCATGACGAGTTTGCCACGCGCGCGGCTGCTGCTCGCGTGCTTCGTCATCACGCTGCTCTTCTCGTTACACCCACTCGGCGATGGCGCAGTGCAACGCTGGCTGCGTTGGGTCGGTGACCGCAGCTACTCGGTGTACTTAGTGCATCCGTTCGCATCACTCGCGGCATCCATGCTGGTACCGGTGACCCGAGCGCCAGGCTGGGCATTTCTGCTGGCGTTGAGCTTGACGCTCGGCTTCTCCGCGCTCGCTTGGTGGTTGGTCGAGCAGCCTGCAATCGCATGGGCCAAGCGGTTGACGCAGTCGCCGCACCCCGCCGCGTCGCGACTCGCGCTGCCATCCCTGCCGATCGAGGCGCCCACTCGACAGAGCTCAGGCTGACCTGATGGGCCGCTCTGCGGATCGCCCGGTTGGGGGTCGGGGCCCCAACCCCGACGGATGGTGGATCGCGGTCCAGTCGTCTCTGTTTAGGACTGCGCTGCTGGCCTCGAACCCGTGCTGTGACATCGGTGCGCGTAGATGGGACACAACGGCGCCGGGCGCGGGTGCGGAACACAAAAAGCCGCAGGCCGCGATGGCCGAGCACTTGCAATGCTCTCTCAGCGTGGAGCCTTGCCGGAAGGTCTAGAACCATGAATGGCGTCAATTTCGCGATGAGATCCGAGCAAGCCGAGCTGATTGACGTCGAGCCACTGAGCTTCGAGGATTTTCGGGAGTGTCTCCTTGACCTGGCGCGCGTGAGCCAACTGACGCTCGCCTATCGCCCGACCCTTGATTTCCTGGATCTCCTCTTGCCGAGCGCGCGGCGTCTGGACCGGCCGCTCGAGGTGCTCGATGTCGGCAGCGGTTACGGAGATATGCTGCGCGAGATCGCTGCCTGGGCGCAGCGTCGTGGGCTTCCGGTGTCGCTGACCGGAGTCGATCTCAATCCGTGGTCGCGTCGCGCTGCGGTCGAGGCAACGCCGCCAAGCCGGAACATCACCTGGGTCACCGCGGACGCCTCGATCTATGAACCACCGCACGGCATCGATGTGGTCGTGAGCACGCTCTTCACACACCATCTGCCGGATCGGCTGGTTGCGAAGTTCCTGGCTTGGATGGAGGCGAAGGCGCGCATCGGCTGGTTCGTCAACGACCTGCATCGACATCCTCTGCCCTATCACTTCTTCCGGTGCTTCGCGAAGCTTGCCAGCTTTCACCGTTTCGTTCAGCACGACGGACCGGTGTCGATCGCGCGTGCGTTCACGACTTCCGACTGGCGACACCTGCTCGCCAAAGCTGCGATCAATCCGGCTGCTGTCGAGGTGCAATGGAGAATGCCGTTCCGTCTCACGGTGGGAAGGGTCAGGCAGCCGTGACTTGCGCTCTCGTCATGACACCGAAGACCTTACGCACGCGATCCTCGGATGCGATATCCTCTCGCCGGCCTCCCCCCCCGCCCCGAGAGTCAGTGCATGCTCCGAACCCCCTCCGCTATCTTACCCAAGCAGCTGCTGGCTGCGCATGCGCAAGCCAAGCGGACGATCCACGCCTCACCCATCCTGGTCGAGTCCGCGGCCATGGACGTCGCAGCGGTCTACGCTCGGCTAAAGACTCAGCCTTCGGGATTGAGGAGCGACGAGGCTGCCGCGCGTCTGGCCGAGCACGGCCCCAACGTCCTGCAGAAAGACCACCGCCCGAGCTTCTTCAAGC
>JADGRG010000190.1 GCA_017881145.1 Sandaracinaceae bacterium
CGGTGGACATCGCAACACCCAACCAAGGCGCCGGCGTTTGAAGGTCGTCGCGGCTCGCCCTGAGCGAGGACGCCAGGGTCGCGGTCGCCACGCATGTGATCACCAAGATCGACCACGGGAAGACGCCGCCGAGCAACTCTGGTGCGCCGATCAGCAGTATCCCGAGCAGTCCGAGGGCAACGCGTTCTGGCGTGAGCTCGCCCGGCCAGGGGCCAGACCAGCCAGCAGCCACGCCACGTGCAGCGCGCATGATCTCCGGTCCAAAACTGGCCTGCCGCGCCTTCCTCTTTCTGATCTGCGGCACTCGCGCGCACCTCGTCAGGCGGGGACCGATTCTACGGCGCTTCCAAGACGTCGCAGAATTGAGCACATAGCGCGCGTTTGGAGAAGGCCCCATCGACGACGGCACGAGCACGCTGCCCGCGCTCGAGCAGCGCTTGAGCAGGCTGCGAAGTCAGGCTGCGGAGCAAGCGTTCGCAGCCATCCACGTCGCCGTGCTCGATCTGCCAGCCGACGTCATTGCCCACGACGATCTCCGATAGATGCGAGCTCTTGGGCCCAAGCACGAGCACCGGTCGGCCCACAGCCATGGCTCCGTAGATCTTGGAGGGATGCACGATGCCAACCATCGCGTCGCCCATGCTCACCACGTGGACATCGGCCGCCGACAGCGAGTGGCGCAACTCGGAAAGCGGTTGATAGGGCAGGGTGCGAACGTTCGACAGGCCGTGCTTGCGCACTGCGTCTTCAATCTCGCGTCGACCCAGGCCACCGCCAATGAACAGGAACACCACGTTGGGCTCCTGTTGCATGCGCCGCGCTACCTCTAGAATTGTGGCGACCGGGTGCACGGGAGACAGATTGCCGCTGTACATCACGACGAATTTATCGCGCAGCCCATGCGCAGCGCGAAACGGGTTATCCGCATGCGCAACGAGCGGCCCGCTCGAGTCCATGTGCGGCCACGGAGGGATCGTGACCAGCTTGCCGTGCACAGCGAGCTTGCGATTCAAGCGCTCCGCCATGAAACGATCGAGCGCGACCACGTGCCTTGCGTGCGCCAAGACTTGGCGATTCATCCAATCGAACGCGCGTGCCGGGGCGGAGTCAGCGGCAATGCTGCCCGTCGCGACGATCTGATCGGGATTGATATCCATGGCCCAGAACGTCAGAGGCACGCCACGAGCACGGCTCAGTGCCACGCCGGCCAGCGCGCAGATCGGCGGGCTCGTGCTGACGAGCAAGTGATCGATGCGCGGCAGCGCGGATGCGAGCAAGCTCGCCTGCGCGAGGAAGGTGCCGGCGCCAGCGAGACGCACGGCGATGCTCGACTTACCGAAGCTCGACCACGGCACGCGCACCACGCGCACGCCGTCCACGACTTCGTAGCGCTTGTAGCTTTGACTCGGGTCGTCGTAACCGCGGTCCGACGCGAACACCACGACTTGCCAGCCACGACGCACCATCTCCACGGAGACATCGTGCATGTGCTGCCCGACACTGGCCGGGTCGGGCACATACACCTGGCTCAGTACGACGAGCGTGCGTTTCTTGCGGTCGAAAAGCGGACTCATCGAGAAGCCGCGCCCCCGCCGGCTAGAGCGTGACTTTCTTGCCGGCGCGTCGCGCGACGTATTGTGCGTGGATCCAGTCGTAGGTGAGCCGCAGTCCTTCGCGCAGCGGCAGCGAGGGCTCCCAACCCAGCCGTGCTTTGATCAGCGTGTTGTCGCTGTTGCGACCGTTCACGCCCTTGGGCGCTGTCAGATCGTAGTGGCGCTCTAGCTTGAGGCCGGCGATGCCCTCGACGAGGTCGACCAAGCCGTTGATGGTGACGATCTCGTTCGAGCCAAGGTTGATGGGCTCGCGGATGTCGCTGTCCATGATCGTGCGAATGCCGCGGATGCAGTCGTCGATGTACATGAAGCTGCGCGTCTGCTTGCCGTCGCCCCAGATGCCGATGGTGTGCTTGCCCGATTCCTTGGCCTCGATCACCTTGCGACAGATGGCGGCAGGCGCCTTTTCGCGTCCACCGTCCCAGGTGCCATCTGGACCGTACACGTTGTGGAAGCGTGCCACGCGCGTGTAGAGGCCGTAGTCTTCGGTGAAGTGGCGGCACATGCGCTCGGAGAACAGCTTCTCCCAGCCGTAGCCGTCGTCCGGCATCGCCGGGTAGGCGTCGGCTTCCTTGAGCGGGATTACGTCGTTGCTGCGCTGCAACTCTGCGTTGTAGACGCACGCTGACGACGAGTAGAAGAAGCGCTTGACGCCCTGGCTCTTGGCGGCGACCAGCATGTGGGTGTTGATCAACACACTCAGCATGCACTCGGCCTTGTGCGTCTCGATGAAGCCCATGCCGCCCATGTCGCAGGCGAGCTGGTACACGTCGGCCACGCCCCGCGATGCGTGATCGCACGCCTCGCGCAGCCGCAGATCGAGCACCAGATTCTCGACATCGTCGAAGCGCTGGTACCACTGGTCGGCCGGGCGAATGTCGACCGCGCGCACGCGGCAGCCGCCCTCGCTGCGCAACATCGCGACCAGATGACCGCCGATGAAACCACCGGCACCCGTAACCAAGATCAGCGGAAGCGTCATGAGCGTGAAGTCTCCGTAG
>JADGRG010000191.1 GCA_017881145.1 Sandaracinaceae bacterium
AGGCGGGCGGAACCGGTGCCGTGATGACGGTCGACACCAACCAGCCCCTGCCGCTGAGAATCCAGCAAGCGCTGACGCAGATCGCGAGCAGCGCCGCGCTCGCTTGTGCCCCCTGACCTTCTTGGCGGGCGGAAGGCGGCATTAAACATGCGGCGGGTGCCCTACCCCCCGCGCGGCGGCTCCGCGCACCAGACGGAAGCGGCTGATGCGCTCTAACCCAAAGTAGAAGACCAACAAGAGTGGGCCGACGGGAACGTGCCAGCGCAGCAAGTGAGCGGCGTCGGTGCCCGGACAGTAGAGCGTGAGCGCGAGATTGCCGAGCAAGCCAGCCGCTGCCACCGCGAGCAAAGCACTGCCGCCAGCGGCATGCAGGTTGCGGTCCAGTGCTCGCAATAGGCCCAAGAGGACCAGCCCCATCAGCAGTCCCAGGCGCAGGCAGCCTGCGCGCGCAGGCTGAGCAGCACTGTCCGACGCCGCCGCCGACAGCAGCGCAAAGAGTGCTGGCACCGCCACTACGCCGATGGCCAGTGCGAGTTGCGAACGAACGCGCGCAGGCAGATGGCTCGGCCGCAGCGACTCTCGCAGCACGACCACCAGCAGCAGACTGTATGCGCCCGACGCCGCGAGTCGAGATGCGGAAAACGGGAGCCAGCTAGAGCCGTAGGCACTGGCCGCCGCCAAGAGCGCGCAGCCAAGCGTTGCCAGCAGCCTGCGCAGCCAGGTCGGGCGCGCGCGCAACCAAGCGCCGACTCCCCGTTCGGCTTCGATGCGCGCTTCGACAACGTCGAGCATCGCATCCAGCTCGGCCGCGGTGATGCCTAGCCGCTCGCGCGGAGGCTGAAGCGCGAGTGCCGCGCAGCTCTCGCAAGAGAGCAGGTGCTCCTCGACGCCGGCGGGAACTTCCCCCGCCGTCACGCACGCACGCGCTCGTTCACAGCTCATGGATCCCTTGCTCATCATGGACCGTCGTCTCCGAGCTGCAGACTCCGACGCATCACTCGATAACCACGGTGCGCCCGTACTCTCACCGCGCCCTCGCTGGCGCCGACGAGCTTGGCCACTTCTGAAAACGAGAGGCCATCCAGCCAGTGCAGGACGATGACTTCGCGTTGTTCCGCGGGCAGGCAGGCGATCGCGGCTCGAACGCGAACCGCCACCTCACCGCTGGCCGCTTCGGGCTCGAGCGGCTTAGAACTCTCGATGGCCAGCTCGCGATCCAACGTTCGGTGGCGCAGCGTGTCACGCAAGAACTGGCGGCGGGTGTTCAGCGCAATCGTACACAACCAGGGCCGCAGTCGCGCCCCGCTGCGAAAGTCGCGCCGGGAACGATGCAGGAGCAAGAACGTCTGTTGCACCAGGTCGCGTGCTTCGTCCGCAGCAAGGCCCCGGTGCACCAGGCGCATCACGACCGGCGCGTATCTACGAAAGAGCTCCCGAAACGCAGAGCGGTCGCCCGCCACATAACGGTCCATCAGCTCTTCATCGGTCGACATGCCCTCAGCCAGCCCCTCAAGGTTCTTGCGTGTCGCAGCCTGCTCCTTCCGCGACCGGCAAAGCACAGCTCTGGAGCCAGCCCCGCAGGATCGCAAGCTCTGCCGGGCTCGGCTGTTCCGCGCCGTGCGGTGGCATGTGGGGCAGGAAATCCGGATCGATCACCTGCTGCATGCGCTGAAACCGCAGTGTGCCCGCCCCAAACGGCTGGCGGGTGTCCTCGTAGCTGAGCAACGGGAAGTGCGCTCCGTTCAAGGGCGGACGCTCGTGACAGGGCTGGCACTTCGACTCGATCACCGCCGCGACATCACAAGGAAGATCACCGGACGCCGGCCCGGTGCTGCAGCTGGCGACCGAAGCAGCATCCGCTCCGGCGTCCGGCACGGCGACGCTGTTCCGAGGAGCAGCACCGAAAGTGATCTCTTGCGCACCCGAGCTCGAAGAGCACCCGCTGGTGAAACCGAAAAGAGCCACCGCGCTAGCGCACCAGGTCCGTGTCGCGCGCAGCACGAGCCTGCCCACCGGGCGCGGCACGAGAGCAGGCCCGCCAGCTCGATCGGTCATCTGCAGGTAACGGAGCCTGCGGTGCCGCCGTCAGCTTCGGCCAGGTCACCATTACAGTGATCACTGGGTGCGAGCGGAGACTCCTGCGCATGGAAGAGCAGGCAGGCGACGTGATTGCCGTCCTGGCTCCCGATGTTGAACCTGACATCATCCGCTGTTGCGCTGCAGCGCGTGTGGCAAGCGGCGTCATCCGAGTAGATCTTCGCCGCGCCAACGCAGAACTTCTTGACTAGCTGGCAGTAGCCATCGCACGCCGCGCCGCACACGCCATCGCCGCCGGGACCGGCATGCGGGCAGTGCAGCGTGGCATTGGAGGCAGCAGCCGTCGCATGGTAGAGGCGGCAGCCAAGTGTGTTGCCTGCCGTATCGGCACGTGCGCCGACCGGGAACGCCGTGCACGCGGCCGTGCAGTTGGCGACGGTGCTGTATTGCTGATGCGTCTTGGTCGCGTCCGGGCCACCTGCGCCGCTCGATCCGTCACCGCCG
>JADGRG010000192.1 GCA_017881145.1 Sandaracinaceae bacterium
CAGCGCTCGGCCAGCCGCAGTGCTCTGCTCGGCGTGTCGCTCGAGGCCGAGGGCTTGCTGGCGCAGCGTGAACGCGAGCTAGCGGAGCAAGAGCGCAGCCTGATTCGCATGGCCGAGGGGCTGACCGCGCGCGAAGGAGAGCTCAATCGTCAAGCAGAGCAGCTCGAAACCGCGCGGGTCGACATCGAGATCCGCGAAACCGAGCTGAGTGAGCAGCGCGCTCGCATCTTGCGTGATGCTGCTGTCATGCCGAGCGGCGGTGCCTGGCAAGAGCGTGGCGCCGCTCCTGCCGCACATACCGATGCCACCGTAGTCGCGAACTTCTCGCGCGAGCTGGCCACCGGCCCGTTCTCGCGTGAGGCAGGTGTGCCGCCGGAAGCGGATCTTCCCACGCCGATGCCTAGCCGGAGCCACCCGCCGCCCTTGCGTCCGCGTTCGCGGTCAGGGCCGCCGCCGCTGCCGCACAAGGCCCCGCGTGCGACGCCCCCGCCCCTTGGAGCTCGGCTGCAGCACGAGGATGCGCTGACCGTGGTGGCGCGTCCGAGCGATCCGCCGCCGCTACCCGGACACGAGCCACCGCTGCCGAGCGACGCCCGCTTCGACGAGCCCGAGCCAGAAGTTGCGCCGCCGGTCTATTTTGCGGGCCAGCGTTCCGGTCAGATGGCGCTGAAGTTCGCCGACGACGAGCTCTGGGTCTTCGTGCAGCTGGAGGAAGCCCATGCCTCGGCGTTTCGGCGCGGTGCCGAGCTGATGCTGCAGTACGCCGAAGCGGACGGGTATCCGGTGGTCGTGCTCTCGCTCCTCGATCCAAGCGGCGCCGAGCCCTACGCGATCCGTCTCGCTCTCGACGGCCGCGCCGAGCCCGATCTGCGGGTGCTGGAACACCTTTCGCGTTCGTTTCGGGCGCGCATTGCCCTCTACGTCGAAGGACTCTACTTCGAGACCGTCACCGTCGCGACACTGCGCGAGAGCATTGCGCAAGCCATTCTCGACAAGCTCGCGAAGCTTCCCAACGAGCGCAGCATGCACACGGCAGCCGAGGCCATGCGGCAGGTGCTGCAGGATGCGCCGCCGCTCTGGAACGACGACTTGCCCTTTGGCCCCGCACGACGCGAGACACCGACCACGCTCACCGTGCTGGCTGCGGTGGAACAGCTGGCTTCCTGGATGCGACCGGAGAAGCTAGCAGAAGCAACCCTCACCTACAGCGTCCCGCGCCACGTGATCGAGGCGACCCTGCGCCGGGTGGTGCGCTCGGCGCTGGTGTTCGGGATCGCGCTGCCCGATGAAGTGCGCAGGCTGGCCGTGGAGCACGGCGTGGCCAGTGACGAGCGCGTCGTCCTGCGGGATCAGCTCCACGCGTTCGAGCAGCGGGTCCTGCAGGGCGAAAACGATCTCGGCGAGCCGGCCACGCGCCGCAACTGGGATCAATTGCTGGCTCACGCCGAAGCGCTCGGGCTCCCGGTCGAGGAGCGCGTCAGGGCGCTGGCTGAGCGCGGCATCGAGGCGGTGGTCGAAATGGATCGCGGCTTGGAACGCCCGCTTTCAGGGCTCTCTGCCGGCGAGCTCAAGGCTCAGCTCGACGACCCAGGCGAGCGGCTGGAGGCGATCCGGGAGCTCTGCACGCGCGGCCACCCGAGCGCTGTGGAGTCGATCGTCGGCGTGTTCGGAGGCTTGGAGCCGGTGGAGGCTGCCGTCACCGTGGCTCAGCTCCTGACCTTCGGCGAAGCTGTCGGCGATAGCCTGATCGCCGCGCTCTCGGGGCCAAGTCCGCATTTGCGTCAGTGCGCGGCTCTCGGCCTTGGGCGCTTACGGCTGCGCCGCGCTCTCTCGCCGCTGCTCAAGCAGCTCGACGCCGAGGAAACCGTTGCCTGGCAGGAGATGGCTCGCGCTTTTGGCGACTTCGGCTCGGCTGCGCTGCGGGTCCTGGTTCGCAGCATCGGCAGCAGCGAGCAACCGGATCGGCTGGTCGCCGCGTTGGCCCATCTGGCCAACCACGGCTGCGCAAAGGAAGTAGAAAAGCTAGAAAACGACCCGGAATCCGAGGTGGCGCAGCTTGCGCGCAAGGCCATGGCCCGGCGCTCGCGGATGGAGTGGGAGGACCTAGCAGTGCGAGAGCAGCGCACGCTGACCGACGGCAACCCCGTTGCCCGCCTTTCACAAGCCTTCTTTGCAGAAGCCGCGAAAGTCGATATCTAGAGATACTAGTCTTTTTGCCACCGCCCGGCGCCCGCGGGCCAGTCTGTTGACGAGATACCGAGCGCGAGCCCCAAAGTGAGGGGTTGCTCGGGATGGACACGGAAACTCCGGGACCCTATACCTTCCGCTCTCCGATGCGCCTCGCCATTTTCAGTGATGTCCACGCGAACCTCGAGGCCCTCAGCGCGGTCGTCGAGGCCTATACACACGAGCGCATCGACAAGCACTACTGCTTGGGCGACGTGGTCGGCTACGGCGCAAACCCCAACGAGTGCGCCAACATCGTGCGGCGCCTGGCCGAGGTCACCATCCTGGGCAACCACGACGCCGCCGTCGCGGGCCGCATGGACTACTCGTATTATTACGAGGCCGCGCGCCAAGCCCTGGACCAGCACGCCAACGCGCTGACCGGCGAGAACCTGGCCTGGCTGAAGACGCTGCCTTACAAGCATCGTCTGTCGGACGTCGGCGTCTTGCTCTGCCACGGCTCGCCGGTGCGCATCGAGGAGTTCGAGTACATCTTTGCGCCCGAGCAAGCGCGCGAGTGCCTCCCGATCTTCGACCAGCTCGGCGACATCACGTTCATCGGCCACTCGCACCTCTGCAAGGTCTTTCAGCTCAAGGCCGGCGACGTGCGGGAGCTGCCTGCCAAGAGCTTCAAGCTCCAAGCGGGCTACAAGTACATCGTCAGCGTGGGCTCGGTCGGCCAGCCGCGCGACTACGACAACCGAGCGAGCTTCACGGTCTTCGACACCGACACGCGCACCTTCGAGTTCAAGCGCGTCGAATACGACATCGATCTGGCGGCGACCAAGATCTTCGACTCCAACCTCGAGCGCAACTTCGGCCATCGTCTCTTCATCGGTGTCTGAACACGCAGGTGGCTCGGC
>JADGRG010000193.1 GCA_017881145.1 Sandaracinaceae bacterium
AGGACAGCGGTGCCCCGCATCTGTGGCTGCCGCGTAGGCCAGATCCGTCAAGTGGTGCTCCACCCACCGGAGCACCACTCGGAGCACCACTTGCGCGTAACGGCGTGATCTTCCGGGTAACGCGTTTCGCGGATTTCATTGCGCTTTTCACCGCCAGTAACGCCCCGAAACACCCCTTGGAGCGCTTGCCAAGGTTGACGTCGAGAGTTCGAATCTCTTCTCCCGCTCCGACGTTTCGTCAATAGTTACAGCCAGTTAGAGGGAAACCTCGCTGGCTGTTTCTGTCTCCGCTGCAGCGCTTCGACCCTCGGTTCGACCCTCCGAGGGTGGTTCTTGCGACCTGTTCAGCCCGGGCACCAGCGCAACCACCCGGTTGCCGATGCTCAGCGCCTCGTCGGCGCCGACCGACGAGTAGTGCTGCCTCATGCGGTCGGTTGCGTGGCCGATGATGGCCTTTGCGGCGACCGGGTCTATCGCGGCACGCCGCAGTAGGTCGGTCACCGTTCGGCGCAGCCCATGGATGGTCACGTTTTGCCGGTCTTCGCGTGAGCGAGCACCTCGCGACTGTGCGCGCTCAGTTGCCCGTTCGCGCGGAGCTTGCCCTCGGTGTTGGGAAACACCCAGCCCTCGGCGAGGCCTGGGTGCTGCTTCGCAACGAGCAGCTGCCGGTGCTGCTTGAGCACGTCGCGAAGCACATCGGGAAACGGCACCACGCGTGTGCGCCCGGTCTTGGCCGAAGGGCGCACCACACCACGCACGTGCGAGCGGCGCACGCGCAGCGCACCGTTCTTCTCAGCGGTCTCGATGTCCGACCACTTGAGCGCAGTGCACTCGCCCCAGCGCAGCCCCGTCAGGCTGAGCGTTGCGATGAGCGGATAGTCGTCCGGGTACAGTGCTTGCCATGAAGCCAAGTACTCCCCGAGTTGCGTGGGCGTGAGTGCGTTGGTCAGCTCGCCATCATCATCGTCGTCCTCTTCTTCGCGCCGGTCGCGCAGCGCACGAACCGCCATCGCCGGATTGGATGGAATGAGTTGCTGAGCACACGCGGCAGCCAGCAGCGTGCGCAGCACGCGCAACCAACTGTTGGCCGTGCTTTGCTCGTACTCGCTGCCCCACTTGACGAGCGCGCTCTCGATGCCGCGCACGGTCAGCGAGTCGAGATACGTATCTCCCAAGGCAGGCAAGATATGCAGGTCCAGCGACTCCGCGTATCGACGCGCGGTCGAATCACGAAGGTCACCGCGATTTAGCTTCGTGGTCAGCCACGATGCGGCGAAGGCTGACAGCGTCTCCCGCTTTGCCGTCAGTTCTCCTTCTTCGATTTCGGCTCGCCAGTTTTCGCCGGCGACCAACGCTTCCGCCTTGGTGCCCTCGAACTTGCGCCAGCGCGCCGTCCTCTTCCCGGTGAGCGGGCACTTGCCGCGCACCCGGATGTTGAACAGGTCCTTCTTCAATTGCCAAATGCCGGGAGCCACCCGGCGCTGCGTGTGCGTCATGCACGGCTCCTTCTCTGACGCCCACGCTCGTTCTTCGCGTGAGCATAGCCTTTACCTCGGGCCAGCTGAAGAGCCAGCGCCGTCCGAGCCGCATGGGCTGCGGGAGTTGTCCGCGGCGCACGGCCATGTGCACGGCGCTACGGCTCCGATATTTCAGGAGTTTCGCGAGCTCGCTGGAGGAGCACTTGTGCCGGATGATCGTCGCCAGGGCCTGGCGCGCGATCGAGGCGCCGCATCGCAGCCTGATCAATGCGCGGCGAGCCGATCGCTGCTGGATCTGCCGCGACGGTCTCCAAGCGCACGCGATATCGCACGCCGTCGAGAACGATCTCGGCGGGCACGCTGGCCGGTGCAAGCGCTACCACGTCCAGCGCCGCACGCATACGGGCTCTGCGGGTCATGACGCTGCCTCGAGTGCCGTGGCAAGCGCTTGTCTTTTAGATCGTCTTGGGCCGTCGTCGCCGTCGCTTGACGCCGGCGACGCACGGGAAACAGCCGCAGCTCTTGTCTGTCGCTGCCGGAGGTGCGCAAGCAGCTCGACGCGGCGGTCTGGCATGCGCAGGTTGGATCAATTGCGCCGCTGTTCTAGCGGCCACCGGGTGTCTTCGCCGCAGTCGCTTTGCGTCTCGCTCCTTGGCGTTTGAGGAGTGCGATGTGTCGATCCATGTTCGCGTCGAGTTGCTCGCGAAGCGCCGGGTCCGCACTCACGATGTCGAGCGCGCAAAGCATCTTCAACGGGGTGAGCTCTCCCAAGAGGTACACATGCTTGTAAACGCACCGAGTGCCGCGCGCCGGGAGCGGCGGCAACTTGAAGATCGTGCCGGCCGACTGTTGGCCTCGGCGTATGACCAGCCGCACCACTTGTCGAGCGTCGAACCACTGCTTGTTCTTGGTGATGATCGGTCGGAGCTTGCCTGCGGCTTTGAGGCGGCGGACTTCGTGCTTGTCGCAGCCGAGCACGCGGGCCGTGAGCGCTTCGTTCCAGATCCATCGGCGTTTGCTTGTGCGTCTCTTTTTCAAAACGAACTCCTGTGCACCACTCGCCTGGGCGGGCGAGCCCGCCGAGGCGGCACGTCCGAGTGATCCAGAGCGAGCCCGTGCAGACAAGCCTGCCGACCGACACAGTCGTGCTTCCGAACGCTGGTTTTGGCTGGAAATTTGGCAAAGATCGCCCCTGGCGACCCCCCAAAAAGGTACTGGCCAAGGTGCAAGGCACACCCTTTCGTGACGCGACCGCGAGTGGATTTGGTGAGTCCAGCGTCGCGATCACGTCGGTGGTCGGACGTGTTGTCAGCTCTCGGGCTATTTCGTGAACCAACGGCACTTTTCTCTCGGTGTGCGTGCTCGTTGCAATGCGCGAGACGTGGACGGAG
>JADGRG010000194.1 GCA_017881145.1 Sandaracinaceae bacterium
CCCTGCGTGCCTACATTGCAGACGGGGCCCAAATGGCCAGCCCGTTGACCCCCGCGCTCAGCAAGCTGCCGAGCTGGTGGCCCACTTACCCAGCCTCTGCACCGTCGCCGTCTAGGCCCTGGCCTCGCTCGGCGACCCCAGCTCAGTGCCGGCGCTCACCAAGCTCAAGGACGAGGTTTCTTTCAGATCAGTTTGATCTTTTTCCGTTCGGTTTGTACTAAGGGGGTGCCAGGATTTTCGCTCAAGCATCCCCACGATCCGGAGCTTCGGGCGGTTTACGGGTTCGAGCCCGACCCGCTCATCGCGTACTTCGTAGACTGCTTTGCCGGCGACGACTTCCTGCTCTTCTACCGGGCAAGTGAGCCGAACTACCAGGTCGCCCGGCCGCTCTTGGGCGCTTTGCAGTTCCTGGTGATGTTGCAGTTCCTCTCGGGTCAGCACCTCGAAGAGGCGCTGGATGCGCTGGCGCGCCCAGAGCCCGTGGGGCGGATATCTAGATCAGCCAGGAGAGCCCTCAAAGTAGTAGTTAACTTCAGGAAGGCTGCGGAATAGCCGTGCTTTTTCAGCGTCTTGCGAGCCACGGTCGATTTATTCCGCTATGTCCTGGATTTCCAGACCGGGTCTCCAGTCGGCTCGATAGGTCGGTGTATGCGGGCAGGTGCAGCGAGATCCGCAGCGCCGCGTCACCCCAGAGCCCTCTCTGCCTGCGCCACCCGAGGCGGCAGGCGCGGCGGGCACGGTGGCCGTAGCCTACTCGCCAGTCGAGCCTGCTGTCGAAGCTCAAACCAGAGCTAGACGCGAAGTTGCTCGTGTCCTTGCAGCAATCCTCCGCCGCGAGGCCAGCCGAACAGAGGGCAAGCGGTGACGCTTCGAGCCGCCATCTATGCCCGCGTCAGTACGGACCGGCAGCGCGAGCGTCACACGATCGACAGCCAGCTCCGGTTGCTGCCGCAGCACGCTGCGCGCGAAGGCTGGGAAGTCATCAATATCTACAAGGATGACGGCAAGTCGGGCGAGACCGTTGAGGGTCGCCCCGAGTTCAAGCGCTTGCTCGACGATGCCGCTGACCATCAGTTCGACGTTGTGCTCGTCATCGATCTCGATCGCATCACCAGATCAAAGCGAAGTGCTGAAGGTGCGTTGATCTTCGACCACTTCCGCGAGAACGGCGTGAAGCTGGCGACGCCGACTCAAGGTGTTATCGATCTCGATGATGAAGACCAGGATCTTCTCGTCGGGATCAAGCGCGAGCTGGCAAAGTGGGAAAAGAGAAAGATCGTCGCCCGCATGATGCGAGGCAAGCGCGAGGCAGCGAAGAAGGGCAGGCGCTTCTCCAGTCTCGACCCTTTCGGGTATCGATGGGCGCCGGACACCGAAAGTCCGCGCGGCGGCGCGTATCAAATCGTTGATGACGAGGCGGATGTTGTTCGCCGCATGTACGACCTCGCGCTTCGCTTCGGCATCAACATGGTCGCATGGACCCTGAATCAAGAGGGGCATCGCACCCGCGCCATCAAGCGAGCGAGCCGTCCCAACGGAGGCTCGGGTGCGTGGGCGACTTCGACCGTCGGCAGGGTTCTTCGCTCGACTACCTACCGGGGCGAGTTCCAGGTCTTCAAGAAGGAAGCTGACATCCCGGCCATCTCGGTGCCCCCGATCATCGACGCGGACACCTGGGCGCGGGTTCAAGCGGCGCTCCAGCACCGCAAGCCCCAGACGCGCTTCAAGCACAACCGCGAATACCTGGTCTCGGGCTTCGTGCGCTGCGGCGTCTGCGGCTACGCGATGTGGGTCGTAAATGCGCGTCCAACTGGCCACCACAAGCACGCCTACTACCGCTGCTGCTCTACGAATGCGTGGCGCAAGATGAAGATGGACGGCCCGTGCGGCAACCGACACCATCGCGTCGATCTTGTTGACGCTGTGGTGTGGGCGAAGCTCATTGAAGTCCTGCGTGACCCTTCCCTGCTCGCCGAAGCCTGCGCCCTTGCCCGCGAGCCAGAAGGCATTGACTGGACCGCTCAGGCGAAGGCAGCGCAGAAGAAGCTGTCTGACCTCGTGAAGCTGGAGGCAGAGCTGCTTCGCCGCCGCCGTCGAAACCTGATCTCCGCCACCGCGTGCGATCGCGAGCTGGGAGAGATTGCACGGGAACGCGAAGCCACCGAGCGCAACCTGGAGGTGGCAGAGCAGCAGCTCGGCGATGTCGGCTCACGCCGCAAGCTCCTGAAGGACATCGGCGACCACGCCGCGCTGCTGGCGGCCGGGCTTGAACGGGCCACCTTCGAGGAACGGCGCACACTCGTCCGGCTGCTGATCCCGATCGAGCATGGCTGCTTCGTGAAGCTGCACAAGAACGGCTCCATCGAGATCCGTGGGATCCTGCCAACACCGACCAAGACTTTGGAGCTGCGGGTCACCGCGAAGGCGGGTTAGCGGATGAGGCGGGGATCTTGCCAAATATGCGCAATCAGGGCTGTTTTTCACTGAACAGCGGGTCTGTTGTGTTAACGAACACATCTCTAGGAGGTTGTGGTTACCGGCGGCTGCCACTTCCAGCGCGCGCTTGGCTGCGGCCTGTCCGCACACGTCGCGCAGGTCTTCGCCGCTCGCCGTTTCGCCCAGCAGCTCGATCGGCCGCGCGCACGGCAACGGCGTGACGCCTTCGAGCATGCCCACCGCGTCGCTGAGATGGGCGGCGAGGTGCGCCTTCATGCCGGACACGAGCCCGGCCCAGCTCGCGTCGTCCGCGGGAATGATCGCGCTACGCAGGCCACGCGCGCACGCGCTGCGCAAGTGCGCGAGGATGCCGCGCACCGGACGCACTCGCCCGTCCAGCGAGAGCTCACCGAGGATCAGCGTGTCCGAGAGCGCACCGGGCGCGCACAGTCCGCAGGCGGCCAGAAGAGCGATCGCGATTGCCAGATCGAACGAAGCGCCGGACTTGCGCAGATCGGCCGGAGCGAGGTTCACGATGAAGCGCCGGTCGGGCAGCGTGAAGCCGCTGTTCACCAGCGCCGCCAGCACGCGCACCCGGGACTCGCGCAGCGCGGCCTCCGGCAGCCCGACGATGTCGAAGCCCGGCAGGCCGCGCGCCTGACTCACCTCGACGCTGACGCCGTGCGCTTCGATGCCACAGAGGGTTCCGGTCTGTACGGTGGCGACCATGCCACGGCGCTAACTCAAGCTTCGTGCCGAGCGGGCCGGTCAATGGTTTCAGCTGCTTGCACGGCAGAGTCTGGCGCCGTCGGCGCAGCACAGCGGCGGGCGCCAACGCCGACCGCAGCCGCACGCTGAACGC
>JADGRG010000195.1 GCA_017881145.1 Sandaracinaceae bacterium
CCGGCGTCCCGCGCAAGAAGCCGTAGCGGCTCGTCGCGGATTCAGCCGGCGAAAAGCAGAGCAGCTCATCGGCACGCGACATGGTCGCGAAACCGTGAGCTGCTGCTACACGCTTCTGCGCTCCGAAAGCTACTCGGTTCCCGCTGTGCTGAGCTTCGGTTCGGTCGGCAGGTAGAATGCGAGGCCGAGCGAGATCATGTGGTTGAAGTGCATCAACCGATCTTGCGAGTCGATCTTGAAGTCCGGGAAGTTGCCGCGCGCGTTGCCCGACTCATCGGTGCCGGACGTGTTCCAGGCAAAGGGAAGGGCGCGCCACTCGATCGTCATGGCCAAGTAGTTGGTCATGTACAGCGAAAGTCCGACGCCAAACGTCGGTGCGATAGCGGTACGGGAGGCGCGGGCGCTCTGTGTCGGTGCGAGGCAGTTGATGGCTCCACTGAGGTTGGCGCCCGATGTGTTGGTGACACCGCAGACTTGTAGCGCCGCGGCTCGTTCGACGTCCGCGCGCTCTTCGAGCCCGATGAAGCCAACGCCGCCGAAGGCGTAGAAGTCGGCATCGATGAAGAGCTTCTCGAAGAGGCCGAGCTTGCCGCGCAGCGGGATGAACGAGATCTGAGGCGCCGCGATCCACTTGATGTGGCCGATCTGCTGGGCGAAGGCCCCGGGTTTCGGCAAGCTGAGCACGTTCAGCGATGTCGGCTGGCCCTTGCTCATCACCTGCTCGGTCAGGTTGGTATCCATGTTGACCGCTGCGAATCCGCCCCACACGCCGAAGCCAAGCCAATCGGTCGGGTGGAACATGACCTGTCCGCCGAAGAGAAACGTGCGGGAGAACTCGTCCTGCAGGGTCATGGTGGACTGGATCTGGATCTGCAACCGCATCTCGCGGTAGATGCGCAGACCGATCACGGCAGGGGCCCCGGCGAGCGGACCTTGCACGGCGACATCCTGTGCGTGCGCGGTTGGCCCGGTGCCGGCCAGCGCCATGACGGCCGCGACCGTCGTCACGGTGATTGCGAAACGCTTCATGGTGCTCATCACTTTCGCGTCCATCGTTCGGTGCCTCGTCGCGGAGCGCCGGCGCTGCGCTCACTAGTTACGCCGAGAGCCGAAGGCTGCTCGGCGGGTATCTGACCATCAACGGTGAGAGCCGACGCGGAGAGCCGAAGGCTGCTCCGTGGGTAAATAACCGAAGGCTCGGCGGGTATGTGACTAGTCGGTGGCATCACTTCGGGTAGCGATACTCGAAGGTGAACGGGAAGAACATGGTGATGCCCACATGCATCATGACGTTGTGTGTGAGCGTGGAACTCGGGTCGATCCAGGTGGCCGTGTCGGTACGCGAGCCTGGCGTGCCAGAACCGAGCGCCACCTTGAGGTTCTCGAGCTTCTCCAGGTACATGTAGTCGCGTAGCTCGCCGAACACGCTGAGCCAGCGCGTCATGAACACGCGCAGGCCGATGCCGGCGTTGAAAGACACGCGCCAGTCGAAGCTGAAGGTACGCACCGAAGGATCGATCTCGGCGACAGGCCGCGTGCGGATCACGCCGACGCCGCCGACGATGTACGAGTCCCACTGGAAGATCGAGTCATTGAAGAGCTCGAACTTGCCGTAGACCGGTACGTAGGTGAAGTTGAGGTTGGCGCCGAGCTGATACTCGGTGATGGGCACTGCCAAGCGAGTCGAGCGGCGCACCGTGAAGTCGAGAGCCGACTCTGATTCCAGGCCTTGGTGCCAGAGGACGTTCGCGCCCACTGCCAACACGTTCGTGACCCAGTAGTTCAAGCTCCCAGCCAACGCGTTGTGCGTGACGAACTGGTCGTTGACGGTGAAGGCGAGCGAGGGAGCGACCTCGAAGCGGCCGCGGCGCAAGACATACATGCGCTGCACCGCGTAGATCTTCTCGGCGATCTCCTTCTCGCGAGGCAAGCCACCTTCCGTCGGCTCTGCCTCCTTCTTGCTCCCACCGGCGGTCAGCTCAGTCAGGACGTCGCCGCCACCGCCGGCCTCTGCGCTGGTTTCCTCGGCGGGAGCTTCCTTCTCCTTCGCGGCCGGCTTGCCCTTGCTCTTACCTTTGTCCTTGGCCGCTCCCCCGGCGCTCTCGGCTTCGTCGATGTCGAAGGACATGTCCTGCGCCCGCACGGCGCGAGGCATCGAGCCAAGCGAAAGAAAGACTGCAAGCCAGAAGGTCGTCGACCTAGCCCACTTCAGCGTCTGCACGTCGTGCCGGAAACCCAGGTTCATCGCTGCACCTAAAATCTTTGGCTTCGCCCTTAGAATCGTTCTCGCGAAAAGCTGGTAAGTCATTGAAATTACTGGTGAAAACGAAACGCGCCCGAGCGGGTGCGACTATATCACGCGCCTTCGCACATAGGCAATCTGCATGCCGCCAGCGCTAGGCGGATGGGGAATCGATGGCTACTCCCTGACAAGGCTGAGAGACTGGTCATGCCGCCACTGTCTCCTCGTCCGGTTTAGCAAAGAGCGCCTCGACGAAGCTCTGCGCGTCAAACACTCGCAGATCCTCGACCCGCTCTCCAAGCCCAATGAATCGGACAGGGATCTTATGCTCGTCGACGATGCCCAGGATCATCCCGCCCTTGGCGGTGCCATCCAGTTTGGTCAGCACGACGCCCGTCACCTGCAGCGCTTCGCGAAACATGTGCATTTGTTGCACAGCGTTCTGCCCTGTTGTCGCGTCGAGCACAAGCAAAATCTCATCAGCCGGGCGTCCGCCGAGCGCCTTCTGGATCGTGCGGTCGACCTTCCTGAGTTCTTCCATCAGCGGAGCCTTGGTGTGCAGGCGACCGGCTGTGTCTGCGATGACCAGGTCGAAGCCCTCTTCCTGCGCCTTCTTGACGGCTTCGAAGATCACGGCTCCGGGATCCGAACCCTCTTTGCCTTTGACCACCGGGCACTTCACTCGCTTGCCCCAGACCTCGAGCTGCAGCACGGCTGCGGCGCGGTAGGTGTCGCCGGCAGCCAGCATGACCTTCTTGCCCTGTGCGACATACTGAGCAGCCAGCTTGCCGATGGTAGTGGTCTTGCCGGCGCCGTTCACTCCAACGATCAGGATCAGCGCTGGCTTGCGCTCGAACGTGATCGGCTTCGCGGGGATGGAGAGCACGTCTGCCGCCATCGCGCGCAAGCAACGCCAAACGCTCTCTTCGTCGCGAACGTCTCCGCTCTGCATCTCGGCGCGCAGGCGGGTTAGCACTCGCTCGCTCGTCTTGACGCCAATGTCGGCGGTGATGAGCACCTCTTCGATTTGCTCCAGCAGCGAGCTGTCGATCGTGACCCGGCCGCTGAAGAGCTTGGCAAGGCGTGAGATGAACCCGCCACGTGTCGTTGCCAGCCCCTTCTTGAGGCTCGCGACATCGCGGTCGAGAGCAACGCTTGGTGCGGCAGTGGGTGCCTCGGCGACGACCGCCGCCGCCGGCTCGCGTTGTAGCGCGCTGGGTGCGGGGGGCGGTTCAGGTACTGCTGCGACCGGAGCTGGAGCAGCTTTGGCGGGGGTAGCGGCGGGAGCGGCAGGCGCCTTGGCCTCGGGGGCCTTGGGCGGTGCAGGTGGCGTGGCCGGGGCTGCCGGGCGACGCGCTTCGGGCGGGAGCTGCTTGCCTGCGCGCCGCGAGCGCGTGATCGCGAGGAGCACCAGCCCCACGATCACGAGAATGGCTATGGCAGGAATGACGAAATTCATGGCGTGGGCCGAAAGGCGCCGGGCTGCCCGCGCCGCGATGAGGGAGCCCACTATAGAAATGGCCGAGGTCTCACGTCAACGACGATGTGGGAATCTTGCGCGTGCGACCCTACCGCTCGGGGCCGGGCTCCCTAGGGGCGTGCTTGTCGTCGAGGTCTGCGAGTGTGGCTCTCGCGACCCTATGGATGGTCGCGAGCTCGGCGGCTGTAGGCGTCGCCGGGCCGTAGCCTGCGGCTTCGACGAGCGACGTCAGCGCGACCAGCGTTTCGGGCGCAGGCGCGTGCTGCTGCGCGCGGGCGAGGACATCGCGGAGCGTCCAAGTTCGCGTCAGACGCGGATCCGGCACGATGCGCAGCGCGATCGGCTGGTAGGCGTGCATCGCCAGTGCACGCAGGCTCGAAAGCCGAAGCTGCAGCGCAGACCCCGGCTGGGCGTGCGGCACGCGAACCTCGCAGCTGGTCGAGGCGTAGCCGTCCGCGCTCGCTGTGACCTCGTAGCGACCGGCGGCGAGCTCGTCACTCTGGAAGGTACCTTCGGCGCTGACGTGGGCCGGCACGACGCGCTGGCGAGCGTCTCGGATTTCGATGCGGGCGCTGGGCAGCGGCTCCAGGGTCTCGGCGTCCGCGACCGCGCCCGCGATGGAATGTCGTGCCGAGCTCGGCAAAGCTGAGCTTTGGCTGTGCCCCGCGTCTGCTGCATCGACGCGTTGTAGCGTGGCGTGGCTGCGCGCTATCCGTGCGTCGCGGCCAGCGCGCAGCAAGAGCGCAGCCGAGACCAACGCCGGCACGAGCAACCAGAGCGCGCTCGGCAACGGAACCTGCTGCGCGCGCAGAGCGATAGGCTTGGAACGGCTTGCACCTAACCACGGTGCATCCGGCTGAAAGCGGGCCTGCACGTAGTGCGCGCGAGCGATGCTCTCCGGCCCCTCGCGAAGGATAAGCTCGCGCTGAAACGTGCCTTGTGCGTCGGTCAGCAGCGTGAGCGCATGTTCTTCGTCGATGAAGATACCGATCGCCTCGTGGTCGAGCGGACCGCGAGCGTCGTGCAGCGAGCCACTGACGACGAGGCTCGTGGGAGGACCGCGTAGGCTCGCCTGCAACGTCAGGTTAGTCTGCAGAACCCGCAGCACCGCAAGCTCGGTGCGCGCGGCCAGGTGCGTTGCATCGGCTTGCGACGACGCGACAATCAGGCCGGCACCAGGCGACCCGAGGAGCTCTGAGCTCAGCTCGGTCTGCCACAGGCCGTCCTGGTCGGTTTCGCCACGACCGAGACTGCGACCGAGCTCGTCTTGCAGCACGATATGCAGACCTGCAGCGCTACCTGTCGAGCTTGCCTTTATCTCCACGCGAGTCGCTTCTCCATCGATGCGCAGCGTGCGGCCGGCCTTCAGCTCGATGCGCAGCTGCACACCGGCGCGTGCGAGATCGATGGCCTGCGTGGTCTCGGAACGTTCGTAGAGCGTGTCTCCCTCGTAGCTCGCTCGCAGGCGGTAAGGGGCCACGGGCAGTGCAAACGTGGCGTCGAGCTCGCCCATGGGACCCGTCGGCACGCTCTGCTCTTGGGTTATCGCACCTTCTTGGGATAGTGGCTCCATGCGCAAGCGCACTTCTGCGCCAGAGATCGCAGCGCCTTGGTCATCATGCAGGGTGCCCCGCACATGCGTGGCATCGGCGGAGCGCGTCACGTTCGCCTCGATGCGAGAGAGCGCGCGCACGCGCAGCGCCGGTTCGGCGTGCGCACAGAGCGAAAGCAGCCAGAACACGGCTGCGCTCATGGCACGCAGAGCCTCGCGCTTGGACTTCACGAACGAAGACGGTGGGTAGGCACGCAGGCGCACTCACTTACGTTTCCTCCAATCACGCAGCTTCTGCAAGCACGTGTCGACACGCACTTCGCGTCGCATGTCGGTGCGTCCTGCTGCCTTGCGAAGGAAATTGCGAGACTGCGCGTCCGACAAGCCGTTACCATCCAACACTGAGCTGGCATGAGAGGTCGTTCGATGTTCGGCACGGCGGAAGGGCGGATGGCCCGCAGATGTGCGGCGCTCTTGGCGTTCGTGCTCTTGTGCGTGACGCTGCCTGCGTCTGCCGACGATCCACGCAGCAGCTACCTGATCAAGCTGCTGCAGAGCTCCAGTCAGTTTCGTGTTCGTGCGCAGGCAGCGATCTCGCTTTCGACGCTGGCGGGATCGCCGGGCGTCGTCGCTGCGCTCAGTGACGCGCTGCGCGATCCACATCCCGCCGTGCGTGCGGCGGCCGCCACTTCGCTCGGTCGCGTCGGCGACAAGCGCAGCATTGCAGCGCTCAAGGCGCTCGAGCGGGATCCCGAGGAACCCGTCCGCACCGCAGCCCAAGCAGCGCTCTCGAAGCTCGACGCAGCGCAGCCGCGTGCCCCCGAGCCCGCACCCGCACCGACGCCCGCAGGTCCAGCTCTCTACTACGTTGCAGTCGCAGCGCCCGCGACCCGCGTGCCCAACGTGAATCGGCAGACCCTCGATCAGGCGCGCGACTACATCAAGCAAAAGATCGCGCAGATGCAGGGCGTGGTTCTGGCGCCCGATGCCGAGTCGCCGGCTGAAGCTGCCCGTGTGCTGAAACGCAAGAGCCTCAAGGGTTTCTACCTCGACAGCGCGATCACCAGCGTCGAGAAGAAGCCCGATGGCGCCACGCGGATAGCCGTTTCGGTGATCGTCGCAACCTACCCAGGCCGCGACATGCGCGCCATCATGCAGGGTGCGGCGACGGTCAGCGGGGGCGGCGGGCAAGACTACGGGCAGGCACTCGAAGGCGCGTTCAGCGGGGCACTTCGGCAGCTCCCGCAAGCCATGAACCGGTGAGGACGCAGGTGTGGGTGGAGGGTGCGGGTGCGTCTCATGGAAGCAAATTGTCGGACAAAGGGCGTGGTATGACAGACTCGACAGACGCGATCCGTGCCGGGAGCCCTCGATGACCGTCCAAAGTCAACGCATCTCGTATTCGGCTGGGCCGCAGGCCAAACGCAGACTGCGCAACTACCTGCTCGTGCCGGGCTTCCAGCTCAAGTACACGGCGATGGTGGTTGGCGTCACGGTCGTGGTGGCGAGTGTCCTCGGGATCCAGGTGTATCGGTTCTCGAAGGGCCAGACCGATATGATCATCGCCCAGAAGTTGATCGGTCCCGAGGGAGAGGCTTTCGCGAAGACTGTCGAGCAATACAGCCAGGCCGAGGATCGCAAGGTTGCCGCGAGCATCGCCGCTGGCGTGCTGCTCATGGCCATGGCGTTGGCGTTCACCGGCATCGTGGTCACGCACAAGCTGGTCGGGCCTGCGTATCGAATGAAGCAGCTCTTGCGCGAGGTTCGCGACGGTCGGCTGCGCGTCCAAGGTCGCTTGCGCAAGGGTGATGAGCTTCAGGACATATTCGAGGCCTTTCACGAGATGATCCTCAGCCTGCGGGCCGCGCAGGAGCAGGAGATCTCCCTGCTCGAGGCTGCCATTACACGGGCCAAAGAGGCTGGCGTGCCGCCCGAGTCCATCGACGAAGTCGAGCGTGTTCGCGATCGGATGCGCTCGGCTCTGGATTAGCCGAGCAGCCTGCGGCTCTCGGGGCTGGATTAGCCGAGCAGCCTGCGGCTCTCGGGGCTGGATTAGCCGAGCAGCCTCTAGAACGCGCCCTCGTAGTAGTCGATGCGCGGCTCGGGCCCGTCGAAGACCACTGCGGCGGCATCGAAGCGCACCTCGACCGCTCCAAGGCCCGCGCTGCGCAACCACTGCGCCGCCGCCTGCCGCACGCGTTTGACCTTTCCTGCATCGATCGAGTGGGCCGGCGACATCAGCCTGTCATGGCTGCGGGCGCGCACCTCGCAGAACACCGCCAAGTTGCGGCGCCTCGCGATGATGTCGAGCTCCAGCCGCCCGACGCGAACGTTGCGCTCCACGATCGTGAAGCCCAGCCGCTCCAGGTAGCCCGC
>JADGRG010000196.1 GCA_017881145.1 Sandaracinaceae bacterium
CGCGCATCGGCTGCGGGCTCGGCGTGACGGCGCGGGTATCGAACTGGGACTTCGCGCTGGCCTACGGGCACATCTTCCAGGAGACGTTGACGGTGGCGACACCCGCCTTCAACGACCCAGCGAGGGGCTTCGACAAGCGTATCGGCGCGTCTGCTGCGGGCACGGGTGGCGCCATTGTGCCCGAACAGAATCCGCCCAAGGCCTCACAGATCGACGCCACCGCGCGCCTGGAGCAGGCGGATGCGACCGCCCAACTGGTGAAGTCGGCCGCTTCGAGCTCCGCCACGACGTCCACCGCCGCGATCCCGCGCATCGTGAATGCTGGCGTCTACACCGCTAGCTTCAACGTCATATCGGTAAGCGTGGCTCACCGCTTTTGATCTCAAGAGCTGGCTTCACATCTTTGAAGATCTCGGTCAGCTCCGCCTCGGTCAGGGTTTCCTTTTCCAAGAGGCGTGCGGCTCCGCTTTCGAGGGCGTCGCGGCTGCTTGCGATCAGCGCGCGGGCCCGTGTGAATGCCTGATCCACGATGCTGCGGATGGCGGCGTCGATTTCGCGCGCCGTGACTTCGCTGTAGGTGCGGCGCGAGAAGCCGCCGCTCATGGGTCCAAGCAGAGGCGATTGCTCGGTGTCGTAGGCGACGTGACCGAGCTCGGGGACCATCGCGTAGCGGGTGGCCATGGAGCGCGCGATCTCGGTCGCCTTGCTCAGGTCGTCGGCGGCTCCGGTCGAGAGATGTCCGAACATCACGTGCTCCGCCGCGCGTCCGCCGAGCAAGACTGTAAGCTTGTTTTCGAGCTCCTCGCGCGTCATCAGGTAGCGGTCTTCGGTGGGCCGCTGCAGCGTGTAGCCGAGCGCGCCGATGCCGCGCGGAATGATCGAAACCTTCTGCACTGGGTCCGTGCCCGGTACCGAACGGGCCACCAGCGCGTGACCCATCTCGTGATAGGCGACGACCTTACGCTCAAAGGGGTTGAGCAAGCGGTTCTTCTTTTCGAGGCCCGCGATGATGCGCTCGATGGCCGCGTTGAAGTCTTCGAGTGTGACATCGGTGCCGTTGCGGCGCGTGGCCACCAGAGCTGCTTCGTTCACCAGATTCGCGAGGTCTGCGCCTGTGAAGCCAGGCGTCAGCGCAGCCACGGACTCGAGCGAGGTGCCGACGGCGAGCTTGGCTTTGCGCGTGTGCACCTTGAGGATGTCGATGCGTCCCAGCTTGTCGGGCCGGTCGACCAGCACTTGTCGGTCGAAGCGGCCGGCGCGCAGCAGCGCCGGATCGAGGATCTCCGGGCGGTTGGTCGCTGCCAGCAACACGAGCCCACTGGTCGAGTCGAAGCCGTCGAGCTCGACCAGGAGCTGATTGAGCGTCTGCTCCTTCTCGTCGTGGCCGCCCATGTAAGGCGATGCGTTGCGCGCACGGCCCAGGGCATCGAGCTCGTCGATGAAGATGATGCTGGGCGCTTGCTTGCGCGCTTGCTCGAAGAGGTCGCGTACGCGAGCTGCGCCCACGCCCACGAACATCTCGACGAACTCCGAGCCGCTGATCGAGAAGAAGGGCACGCTCGCTTCGCCAGCGACTGCGCGCGCCAGGAGCGTCTTGCCGGTGCCGGGCGGCCCCACCAAGAGCACGCCCTTGGGCATGCGCGCGCCGAGCCGTCCGTAGGACTTGGGATCCTTCAGAAACGCGACGATCTCTTGCAGCTCCTGCTTTGCTTCATCCACGCCCGCGACGTCTGCGAAGGTGACTTTGGTGTCGGTCTCGACGTAGACCTTGGCCTTGCTTTTGCCCACGGCCATCAAGCTGCCGGTGCCGCCAGCGGCGCCGCCCATACGACGCATCAAGAAGGTCCAGACGAAGAAGAAGAGCAGTGCCGGCGCGATCCAGGAGAGCAGCGTCGGTAGAAAGTTGCTCTCCTCGTGGCGCGAGTACTTCACGCCTGCGGTGTCGAGCTTGTCGGCGAGCTGCGGGTCGACTCGCGTCGTCACGAAGTGAGTCTTGCCGGCCTGCGCCCGCTTGAGGGTGCCCTGCAAGGTGTCGCCCGCGATCTCGACCTCGGTTACCTTCTTGTCATGCAGGAGCTGTTGAAACTCGCTGTAGGGGATGACCGCCACGCTCTGCGCGGCGTGCATGAGCTGCTGCAAGAGCAAAATCGCGGCCAGCGCGACGAAGAGATAGATGACGTGAAAACGCGCTTTGGGTTGCATGACGATGATCTCAGGCAGATGTATAGGCCCACAATGCGATTTCCCAAAGCAGCACTTAGCGCGGCTGGGCACGTGGTGCGCTCGACCGTGGTGGTTTTTCGCTATGCTGCCCGGCGGATATGTCCATGAAGGCTCTTCTCGTTGCAGGCTGCGTGCTCGTCTTCGCCATGGCGGCTCGGCATGTGCTGCCGCTGCGTGAGCTGGCGGCGTCCGAGCGCGTCCTAGCGCCAACACGCCGTTCCACGCCCACGCCCACGCCCACGCCCACGCCCGCGGCCCCCGTGCATCCCGCGCAGCCGGACAAGCAGAAGCCGGGTGATGCGCCTTCGCACCTGCGTTATCTGGCCATCGGGGGCGGGGCGACGCCCGAGTCGACCGAGGTCTCGCTCGAACAGGATCTGCGCTTTGCTGAGCAAGTGCTGCCAGGGCCAGGGCGCTTGCTCTTCGCGGGTGGCGCAGATGCGATGAGCGTACGAACTCTCGATCCGACCATCGACGAGGGCAGCCTGCTCTCGCGTCTGGGCAGCCTTTTCTCACCGCGCAACGGACGCACCAGCCGCTATCGCAAGACCGCGCTCAACGCTGGGCCGGCGACACTCGATCGCTTGGAGCGTGAGCTCGGACGCGCACTGGCCGACGGCAAAGACCCGCTGCTCGTCTACATCGCAGCGCACGGCGAACAGGGCGATGTGGCTCGCAACAACCACGTGGTGCTCTGGGGCGGTGAGGCGCTCGGCATACAACGGCTGGCCAAGCTGCAGGCTGGGCATCGTCGTCCGCTGCGTCTGGTGATCGCGAGCTGCTTCTCAGGCGGCTTTGCGGAGCTGGCGTTCGAAGATGCGGATCCGAAGCAGGGCATCACGCAAGCGCCTCGTTGCGGGCTCTTCGCCGGCACCTGGGATCGCGAGACCAGCGGCTGTGACCCGAACCCCGATCAGCGAGCGCAGGAGAGCTACAGCTTGCACATGCTGCACGCGCTGCGCCGCGAGGATCGCGATGGCAAACCCCTTGCCAAGGGCGAGGTCGACTTCGACGGCGACGGCAAAGTCACGCTGCTCGAAGCCCACACCCGCGCTCGCATCGCTTCGACCTCCATCGATGTGCCGACGACCACCTCCGAGCGCTACCTGCGCGAGGTGCAGAAGTCCAAGTCCAAGCCGGAAGCAAGCCTCTTGCCCGAGGATGCCGCCGTGGTCGCGCAGCTCGGCGCGCGCCTGGGGCTCCTGACGCAAGATGCCGTCGAGCAGCGCTTTCGGAGCTTGGAGCGCACGCTCGACCAAGTAGATGCCGAGTTGGCCTTGGCCGAGGAGGCCTTAAACCACGCCCACGCGCTCGTCTCCGGCCTCTTGCTGGGACGCTTTCCTGTGCTCGATGACCCCTACCATCCGGACTTCGCCACCACCATCGCCACCAACGCTGCAGCGATCCAGCAGCTCCTCGACGCCTCAGTGGAAGCGAAAGCCTACGCCAGCGCGCAGGAGCACGTCGATGACCTGGACGAGCGCTTCGCCGTGCTGCAGGTGCAGGATTCCGTGGTGCTGCGTCTGACGCGTGCCTACGAGACTCTGCAGCTAGCGGCGGCGCTCAAAGCGCAGGGTGGAGCGAACCTCCAGCACTACAAGCAGCTGCTCGCCTGCGAGCGCGGCATGCCGTAGTGCGCACAAGCAAACGCCCGCCCCGCTGAGCGGTGACGGGCGTCTGCCGTGTTGGTGGTACCGAAAGGCTCTCACATGACAGGCAAGCGTCGGCGCGTCTGTGCGCCCCAGCCGTGAGGTAGGCACTGGGGGTCCAGGCCGGCGGCCATGACGGCGTTGGTGATCAGGGTCGCGTGCTCGCCCGGGTCGGCCCACTGCCGGCGGCCTTCTTCGGGCAGCAACTCGATCGGGTCGAAGTAGATGTAGACGGCGTTCTCGTCCACGTTCGGCGAGCGGAACACGCTCACCCCGGTCGTGCGGTCGTAGTGCTCGAAGGAGTGCACGTCGCGCTTGCCGCCGCCGCCCGGTGCGTCGAGCACGAAGGTCGGCGTGTTGAAGCCGGCGGTGATGCCACGGACCTGCTTCTCGATCGCCAGGGTCGTGCCGAGCGTGGTGCGCAGGTCCTCGACGCCGGGCACCAGATCGTGCTGGTAGACGTAGTAGGGCTGCACGTTGATGTAGGAGAGGCGCTTGACCAGCATGCGCAAGAGCGCCGGGTCATCGTTCACACCGCGCAGCAGCACGCACTGGTTGCGGATGGTGATGCCTTCGCCGTAGAGCCGGCGCGTGGCTGCCTGGGTGATCCAGGTGATCTCGCGCGGGTGCGAGATGTGCGTGTGGATGACGACTTCCTTGCCGAGCTTGCGACCGCGCTGAGCGACGCCCACCAATGCCTCGACCCACTCGTCGTCGCTCAGGAACTTGGCTGGCTGAACCGCCAGCGCCTTGGTCGCAAAGCGCATGCGACGCACGTGCGGGATGTCCAAGAGCGTGTGACCGATGTCCGCGATCTGGTCCGCGCGCAAGTTATGCACGTCGCCGCCGCTGACGACGATGTCTTCGATCTCGTCGTGGTTACGGATGTGCTCGAACGCGTCCTCCCAGCGTTCCGGCTTGGCGCGCAGGTGGTACTTGGAGACGCCTTCGGTGTCGCCGCCGACCGAATAGGAGCGCGTGCAGAAGCGGCAGTAGACGGGGCAGAGGTCGAGCGCCAGGAATAGCGCCTTGTCTGGATAGCGATGGACCAGGCCCGGTACCGGCGAGTCGCTGCGCTCGTGCAGCGAGTCGTAGCCGACCATCGGGTGGTCGGCGATCTGTTCGGAGCCGAGCGGCATGAACTGCTTGCGAAGCGGATCGCTGTAGGGGTCGCGCCAATCGATGAGCGACATCACATAGGGCGAGATTCGCAGGCTCATGGGCGCGCGCTCCAGGCCAGCTTCCACATCGCGGAAGAAGGGCAGAGGGAGCAAGTCACCCAGGGTGGCAGCCAGTTTGTCTACGCGTGTGACCGCGTGTTGGCTCTGCCAGTGGTGGTCGAGAAAGGTTGCAGTAGAGACATCCCGATAGGCTGGGATGTGCCGCCAGAAGTCCCCTTCGAGCAGTTGCCGGTGCGGGTGGCCTTCATTCGAGGTCGTCGCAAGATTTGAGGTTTGGCCTAGACCCGGAGGTTCGGCGTCATCTTCTGCGATGACGGGGCTGGCTTCAGACATCTCGACGTCCATGTTCAGGATTCGCCTTTCTGCAAGTCGCCGTGCGGCGCTCGCACTCGCATGTAGATTGTCGCTACTAGCAACAATGAAGCCAAGTACTCGGTCAAAGCAATTTTGAGTGTCGAGGTGTAAGCGCGACGCAGCGCTTGGCTCGGTGCTTGCACAGCGCGCGGCTCGTCCAAGGAGTCGTCCATGCGTATCGCCTTCACCCACAACCTCCAGCTCAGCACCAGTGAAGCGGAGGCAGAGTTCGACACACCTGAGACCGTGGCAGGGATCTCAGCGGCTCTGCGCAAGCTCGGCCATCAGGTCGAGCCAGTGGAGGTGTCGGGTCCGGCTTCGCGCGTGGTGGCGCGCCTCGAAGCGTTGGTGCCCGACCTTGTCTTCAACACAGCCGAAGGCAGTCACGGTCGTTTCCGCGAAGCGTTCTACCCCGCACTCTTCGACCGACTCGGTCTGCCTTACACTGGCTCGGACGCCTACGTCTGCGCGCTCACCCTCGACAAGCGCATCACCAAGATGGTGGTCGGCTCCTACGGTGTGACCACGCCGCGCTTCTGTTTCGTGGAGGACGTAACCCAGCTTTCTGCGGCTGATTCCCTGCGTTTTCCGCTGATCGTGAAGCCCAACTTCGAGGGCTCTTCGGTCGGCATCACGGTGGACTCGGTGGTCGAGACCCACGAGCAGCTCACCGCCCGAGTGCTCGATCTCTTGGCGCGCTTCCCCGCCGGTGCGCTGGTCGAGGAGTTCATCGTCGGACGCGACATCACAGTGCCATTCATCGAGAAGGCCTCGCCGCTCACCGCCGGTGTGTTGGAGCCTGCTGGCTACGAATACGAGCCGACCTTCGTCGCCGGCCGGCGCTTCCAGCTCTACGACTTCGAGCTCAAGAACATCGGTTCGAATGCCGTAAACGTGAAAGTCCCGGCGGAGATCACCTCGCTGCAACGCTTGCGCTGCATCGAGCTGACGCAGAAGGTGATCCGCGCGCTCGGCATCCACGACATGGGTCGTGTCGACTTCCGATTGGGCGACGACGGAGAGGTCTACTTCCTCGAAGTGAACGCGTTGCCGAGCTTGGAGAAGGGCGCGGCGATCTACGCGTCGAGTGCGCTGGCGGGTCTGTCGACTCAGGAAGCGGTGCTCGATGCGATCTTGCGCTCTGCCGCGGAGCGCTACGGACTCTCACAGAGTGCAATGCCTGCACGCCGCAGCGCGCAGAGATTGCGCGTTGGCCTCACTTACAACCGACGTCGAACCACCGAGCTCACCGCAGATCGCGACCACGACGCCGAGTACGACACGCCGCAGACGATCTCGGCGATCCGTGAAGCGGTCGAGTCTTACGGTCACACCGTGGTCGAGCTCGAAGCCACGCCGGAGCTCTCCACGCTCTTGCCAGCCGCTGCGGTCGACCTCGTGTTCAACATCGCCGAGGGCATGGGCGGTCGCAACCGTGAGGCGCAGGTGCCTGCGTTGCTGGAGCTGCTCGGCATTCCTTACACCGGATCCGATCCTGCCGCGATGTCGCTCGCGCTCGACAAGAGCTTGGCCAAACAGATCGTCGCGCAGGCCGGCGTGCCGACGCCGAGCTCCATGGTGGTGCGCACCGGCAAGGAACGTCTGGTCAAAGGCCTCGAGTTTCCCTTGATGGTGAAGCCCGTCGCCGAGGGCAGCAGCAAAGGCATCGTCGGACGTTCAGTGGTGGAGAACGAAGCCGAGCTGCGCGAAGCCGCGCGCGAGATCATCCAGAAGTATAAGCAGGACGCGCTGGTCGAGACCTACCTGCCGGGTCGCGAGTTCACGGTCGCGCTGCTCGGCGAGAGCAAACCCAAGGCGCTGCCGCCGATGGAGGTCATCTTCACCGACCCCGCGCGCAAGCACCCGATCTACGACTTCGAGTGCAAGTTCCGCGGCCTCGGGATCCGCTACGAGGTGCCGGCCAAGCTCGACGAGCCGCTCTTGCGCGAGATCGAGCGCGTCTCCAAGCGTGCGTTCGTGGCGCTGGGCTGTCGCGATTACTCGCGCGTCGACCTGCGCATCGACGCGCAGGGGCGGGTGAACTTCGTCGAGTGCAATCCGCTGCCCGGGCTCTCGCCTGGCTTCTCCGACATGTGTCTGATCGCGGATGCCGTCGGCATCTCCTATCGCACCCTGATCGGCGAGATCATCGCGCCCTGCATACGCCGCTACCGCGAGAGCCGTCGGTTACGCGCCATCGAGGGGCGACTCTAAACAGAGACGCCTGGACCGCGATCCACCATCCGTCGGGGTTGGGGCCCCGACCCCAACCGGGCAATCCGCCCCCTCCTC
>JADGRG010000197.1 GCA_017881145.1 Sandaracinaceae bacterium
AGAAGCCTCTCGATTTCTGCATCCGAGCGCCGCGCCCAACCGCGGCAAGCGCCTGCTTTGCGTCTTCGATGGTGGGGATGCGCCGGGCTATTCGTCGGTCGCGGTGGCACTGACCGAGGAGGGCACGCGGCGTGGGTTCGAGGTCTGGGCGGCGACGCAGGGATTTCGCTCGCTGACCGAAGACGCGCGTGGCGAGTTCCGCTTCGAGCGCATGGTGGTGTCTCGCAAGGAACGCTACGACCTGCTCGCGGCGGGCATCCCGGCGCGCTCGATGGGCAGGCGCGTGCAGGATGCGGGGTCCGACTTTCGCTCCGAGCGCTACCTCGGGTTTCTGCAACCCGAGCGCAGGCGCAGCGCCGTCGAGATCTTCCGCGCGCAGGGATTTTCTCACCTGGTGTGCGTCGGCGGCAACGGAACACTCGACGGTTGCCGTGCCTGGCTCGAAGCATTCGGAGATGACCGACCGTGCACGGGCTTCGTCAACGTGTCGGTCGACAACGATGTGGCCGGAGATCGCGCGATCGGATTTCTTTCGGGCGTAGAAGCGGGCGCCACGATTGCGCGCGGCCTCTACGAAGACAGCTACACGCACAAGCGCACCTACGTTCTGGAGATGATGGGTAATCGCAGCGGTCGCCATGCGCTGCACTGCGGTGTTGCCGCGCGTGCGCATCTCATCGTGCTGCCGTTCTTCCATTTCCCAGATGAGGTGCTCGCGGAAATGGCGCAAGCCCTCTGCGCCACCGAGCATGCGCTGGTGGTGGTTGCGGAGGGCTACGAGGACGAGCGGCGCAAGCAAATGGGTGGCGGCGTTTCGGCCAGCGCATTCCTTCTCTCGCAGTTGGCAGCTCACGGACTCGTCGATCGGCCGCAGCGCCGCGTGATAGCCGAGCCCTTCTCGCGCTATCTGCGCGGCGTGCGGCCTGGCTTTGCCGATGTCGCGGCGGCGTATCTCAAGGCGTCGCTCTTGCTCGACGCGTTCGTGGCGGGCCAGACCGAAGTGATGCCCTTCGTGCTGGCTGCGCACGATGTCGGCCTGCGCCCGCTGGCGGGTGTGGAGCGCGAGGACCGCGTCGAGCGCGCGTTTCTGCCGCTCTTACACCGCCTGACGCTGCCGCTCTTTCGCCGCTGGCTTGCGACGCGCTTCACCTCCGCCGAGCTCACGCTCTGACGACGCGTCGCCGCTCGACTAACGCAGCATGGTTTTGGGTCGCGTGCATCACCGATCTCGGCGTAACACAGATGTAAATGCGCAGACCAAAGAGTGCCCGGCTCCAGACTTTACAGCTAGAAGTGGAGCGCGTAGTGTCGAAAGCCGCTATGCGCAACGTCGCGAACGAGTGTAGCTCATCGTTTCTGGAGGGCGCGCGTGGTGTGGTGCGCTATCTGGTGCTCGCCGCGCTCTTGCTTTCGGGTTGCGGGCTGCAAGTGACCTCCGGGGCGCACTTGCGCAACCCCCACGGCGCATTGGCTGAATCGACGAGCGTCGCGGGCCGCTGGGTGCAAACACGCTCGGACGGCGTCTACGCAGGCTCCGACCTGGTCTTCCGCGGCCCCGTTGATGCACCCGTGAGCTTGCGCCAGATTCTCGCGGGCGCGGGTTATCGTTGGTTGGGGCGGCCCTTCAGCTTGGAGCTCGGTGCGGAGCTTGGCGTTGGACAGCCGGTGTATGTGCATCACCAGGAGGCAGGGTTTGGCGGCGCTACTGGCTTCTATGTCGGCGCAGCATCAGCCCTGCTCCTGCGTCTCTACGGCAGGCAGGACTCTGAGATCGGCTATGCCCCGGCTGGCGTGCTGGTCGATATCGTCTTGCTTGCGCGCGGCGGGGCGTGGGCGGCGCCGCAGACACAGGTTCCGGAAGTGGCCGAAGCGGGCGTGCAGCTCGGCTTCAGGCTCACAGCTGTGTCCGATATCGTGGTCACCACCAACAAGAATTGGTCGCCGCCATGATCACCAGCATGACCATGATGGCTAGCGCGAATCGTCGGCATGCAGGCACGGGCCTGGCGCGCTGCCTCGGGCTGACGGTCGTCCTGATCGCTGGCTGTTGTCCCACCAGCATGCTTTCGATGCCGCAGCCTCGTAGCGGGCTGCAAGCAGCGCAGAGTAGTGTGGTCAGAGTGGGCATTGGGGCGGCGGATATCACTCCGCCGGTCGGGCTCAGTCTCTTTGGGCACGGGCCGGAGTCGCGCGTAGCGATCGGAACGCAGCTGCGGCTCCGCTGCCGCGCCTTCGTGATCGCCGGGGCGAAAGCTGCGGACGGCAAGAGTGAAGCGGTGGCCCTGGTCCCGTGTGATCTCTCGGCGCCATCGCTCCTCTTGCAGCGCGAGATTGCCCAGCGAGCGCAGGAGAAGATCGCCAAGGCCGACAACCTAACACCCGAGCAGCGCCTGCGGCTCGGTGCCGAACGCGTGGTGTTGATGGCGACGCACACGCATATGGCGCCGGGGCATTACTTCGGCGTCGAGAACTACGTAGGGCCCTTCAGCTCGCGACTGCCCGGATTCGATCCCAAGGTGTTGGACTTCATCGCCGACCGAGTGTCAGACGCGATTGTCGAGGCTTGTCGTGACTTGCAGCCTGCGCGTATCGGCTGGTCGGTTGCGCCGGTGACGCGGACGCTGACGCGAAACCGCAGCCTTACGCCCTTCCTGCGCAACAAGTCGTTGCCCGACTGGCTGGTGCAGCGAGCGCATCAGCTGCCGGACCACCCGGCCGAAGCCGCCGTCGACCCGACCCTTGCGGTGCTGCGTGTCGATCGCTTGGGAGCGGACGGCGGCGCCATTCCGGCGGGCGTGTTCGCCATCTTTGGCATGCACCCGACCGCGTTGCCTAACACCAATACATTCTACAGCGGCGATGTGTTTGGGTACGCCACTCGCGCGGTTGAGAGCCTGCTCGATGCGCAGCCGAGCGCGACCCGTCAGCACGTCTTGGTGGGGATCGCCAACGGCATCGAGGGCGACGCGATGCCGGCGCGTGCGACGACGGGTCTTCGTGAGGCGCGCCGCCTGGGTGACGCGCTGGCCGGCGAGATCTTCGAGGCCTGGAAGAAGATCGACGGCTTCGACACGGGCGCGACTGTGCGCGTCGCGTATCGAGAGCTGGCGCTCTCGGATGCGCAGGTCGGAGACGCTGGCGAAAAGCCGGGCCGCAAGCTCTGTCATCGTCCGGAGCTGGGCACGCCAGCCGGAGGTGGCGCGAGCGACCACCCGACGATGCTGCGCTTCTTCCCGCAGTACAATCCGGGTGTGCGTGCAAGCCAGCTGCGCGAGTGCCAAGGCGATAAGCTGCCGATCCAGATGCCCACGGGAGAGGCGCAAGCGGGCATCCACTTTCCAGGGATCGCACCTGTCTCGGTGATCACTGTCGGCAACCACGCGTTGGTCACCATGCCGGCCGAAGTCACCACGGTGACCGGATCTCGTGTGCACGATGAGGTGGTGGCCGAGCTCTCGGCCAAGCCCGAAGAGGTCTCCGTGGTGGGGCTCACCAACGAGTATCTGCAATACGTGGCGACCGCCGACGAGTATCCGCTCCAACACTATGAAGGCGCCTCCACGCTTTACGGCCCTGCCAGCGCAGAGTTTCTGCGCGAACAAGCGGGTTGTCTGGCGCGCTGGCTGGCGAAGGGCAGCGGCGGTGACAGCGCCTGTCGGCATGGCCAGGCTCGCGAGGTTGGTGAGGTCGGCGATGTCCGCTATTCGGCGACTCTCCCCAAGGTAGCCCTGCTCTCCGCGAAGCCCGAAGCTGCGGCGCGTCCGCAGCCGCTGTCCTCGCTGCCGCTGCGGATCACCGATGATGGTCTGCTCGAATATTCCGTGACCTTCGCTGGCCCCGATCCGAGGAGCGTGCGCTCGCGCGCCGACCTCTGTGTCCACGTCTATGCGACGGATGCACAAGGTTCAGATAAGACGCCGGACGAGAAATGCGACTCGGCGCCAGCGGGCGCAACGACGATCGACGACGACCGCGGCTCAAACATCGTTACGGCTTACGACTTCGAAACCCGTACCTGGAAGGCGAGCTGGATCCCGGAGCTCGCGAAGCTCAGGCAAGGGGCGGGCTACTGTGATAGGTTCTTCGTGATGGTGGTCAGAGGCGCAAGCGGCAAATCGCAGCCCTCCCAACCATTCATGGTCGAGTGCAAGATGCTCGGCGCGGCCTCGGGAGCGTGGCCGTGACTCGCTTCGGCGCTTGGCTCTTGTTGTTGCTCGGCGGTTGCGTCGCGCAGCTGGGTGCGGTCGCCGGTACGAGCCTGCACGCGAACGCAGGCGAAGAGACCAGCGCGCACTTTGCGTGGTCGGGGCACGCTTCGGGCGCGGTCGAGCTCGCGCGCGTGCACGCAGGCCTCGAGGTCGAAGGCCGCGCCGAGCATAAGCTTGGTGATCTCTTTACCTCCGGTTTCGAGTTCGGCTACGCACTCGTCGATCCGAGCGTCGCGCCGGTTGGACTTGTGCCGCACTTCGACTTTGGGTTGCCTCTCGGCTGGACCGGTGCTCCAGGCTTCTACGCTGGCGTGACGCTTGCGCTCCCCATCAAGCTTCAAGCTTCGTCGTCCGTGGCAGAGCGCAATCGCAACTTCCGATTCCTCGGGTCAGCACCAGAGCTCGTGCCTTTCTTGCGCTATCGCTACTATGATCTCGGCACTCACTCCGTCTCGGGTGTGTCCGGCGAGTTGCACGATTTGAGCGTTGGCTTGGCGATCCAAGCTCGTTTTGCCACGGACCTACTCTGACGCTCGCTCCGTGGGGGTTTTACTCTCTACGCCGAACTCGCCATACTGCTGCCTTCACGGAGGTTGGGCTGCGCAAGCACTGACTCACCGCCGTGCCTTGGCAATTGGCAAGATGCGTCGCATTGCTACACGGGGATTTTGGTTGGGTTCCCTCGTGGTGGTCGCGGGCTCGGCGGCGCTGGTCTTCTCCCTGCCGGCGTTGGTGCGCGGCCGCATAGTCGCTCTCGCCAGTGAACGCTTGGGCCTGCTGGCAAGCATAGGCGAAGTGTCCGTAGGGTGGTCGACGGTCTCGCTCGGTCAGCTACGTTTGGTTGCAACCGAGCCAAACGCGGTGCAACTGAGCGCGGAAGAGCTCGTCATCGCCGCAAGTCCGTGGAGCTTGGCGCTGGACGGTGCTTCGGGCATTCGCGCGATCGACGCCGAGGGAATCGATCTGGACGTCGACATCGCGTCTGAGGCGTTCGGTCACATCGTCGACAAGTGGCGAGCACGTCGAGCGGGCAGCGGCGCAGGTCTGCAACATGCCAGGCCCGACCTGCACGCAGGTCGTGTGCGGCTCAGTCTGCGCCGCGACAAGGCGCTCTTGCTATCGGTCGAAGGCCTGGATGCACGCCTTGGCCCTTCGGGGGCCGCGCTGAGTGCTGCAGGTCTGCGCTTCGGCGACGCGCAGGCTCCGCTCTCCGGTGAGATGCAAGGCATCCACGTGAGCGCCGATGCCGAGCAGAAGCTGAACAAGCTGAGCGTGGAGACGGCGAGCTTCGAGCTAGGTGAGACGCTGGCTGCGCCGATGCCGCCGTCAGCGGCAGAGGAAGGTGCCGATGTGAAGGAGGCCGCGCCTGCGCCCAAGACCGCGGTAGCGCCTGTCCACCCGCTTCCGTCGTGGCAGAGCATCGCGGAGCATCTTGCCTCCGGTGCGGAGCTCACGCTGCGCGATGGCGTGGTGCGGGCCCGATCAAGCCACGGCGACTCGCCGATTCTTCGCTCAGTGCAGGCGCGCGTCCAGGTCCAGAGCGCCGACGAGCTTGCCCTGCGTCTTATCGGTAGCGCTGAAAGCAAAGGGCACCTCGATGCGGATCTGCGCGTGTGGCCCAAGGCGTTGCGCGCGGATGGCACGCTCTCGCTCTCGGCTTTGCCGCTCACGCTGCTTTCGCCCTTCCTGCCTTCGGTACCCTGGTATGAGCCGGAGCGGACCCACATTGATGCCGAGCTCTCGATCAAGACCGAGAGCCTGGACCGTGTCGCACTCTCGGGCCGTGCGGTCGTGCGTGACGCTGCGCTCTACTCGCCGCGCCTGGCTCCCGACGAAGTGCACATCGAAATGGCCAGCATCGAGGGTCAAGGTTACTGGCTGCCGCTGCGGAGAAGGCTCGAACTAGAGAGGGGACGCATCGGCCTGGGCAAAGCCAGCGTGCAGCTGGCAGGCGCGGTCGAGATGGCATCCGACCACTACGCGGTCGATCTGGCGGCGGAGCTGCCACGCACGGGTTGCACGGCAGCAGTGCATTCGATCCCCGAGGACTTGCTCGGAGACCTCGCGCTCGCCGAGTGGACCGGCAACATCTCCGGCCATCTGCTCGCCAAGGTCGACTCGCGCGATCTAGACAAGACCGTGCTGAAGGTCGACGTCACCGACAAGTGTGACTTCGTGTCGGTGCCGGCGATCGCCGACCTGCGCCGTTTTCACGAGCCCTTCACCCACAGCGTCGAGGAGCCCGACGGCACGGTGTTCCAGATGGAAACCGGGCCGGGAACCGACGCCTGGACGCCGATCACGGCGATCTCACCCTTCCTCGTGTACGCAATCCTGGCCCACGAAGATCCACAGTTCTTCTCGCACCACGGGTTCTCGCCAGCGCACATCCGCGACGCTTTGGTGCGCAATCTGCGTGCCGGGCGCTACGTGTTAGGTGCGAGCACGATCAGCATGCAGCTCGTCAAGAACGTATTCTTGCGTCGAGAAAAGACTCTGGCTCGCAAGATCCAAGAAGTCTTGCTTACCTGGTGGATCGAACGCGTGATGCCGAAGCGCGAGAGCTTGGAGCTCTATCTGAACGTCATCGAATATGGTCCGAGTGTGTACGGGATTCGCAGTGCGGCGCGGCACTATTTCAATCGACTCCCCTCGGAGCTCTCGCCAGCTGAGTCGGTCTTTCTCTCGACCATCTTGCCGGCCCCCAAGCGCTTTCATGGCTTCTTCGAGCGCGGCGCGCTCTCTCCGGCTTGGCTCGCTCAGGCGCGAGCGATGATGCAACGCATGAAGACTCGCGGCTTCTACACCAAGGACGCCGCCGATTACGGGCTGCAAGAGCTCGAGCACTTCAAGTTCAATCCCGAAGGCACGCCTGCGCCGCCGCGCGTGATTCCTGGCGGCACGGGCCCGCTGCCCTATCTCGATGGTGAATCGCCTCTGCCGGCAAGTGCTACCGACGGTCTTGCGCCTGCCGGTGACGATGCCGCTGTACGCGGTGACGGATTCGACTGAAGACGAAGCTCGATTTGCACGCAGGCCTTGTGTCCGATAGCGTGCGTGCGCATTTGCATCGCTAGCTCGACTGGGCCGCCGCACTCGTCGGTCTGGTCAAGAGCCAGGTCCATGAGGGCCGCAAGACCGTAAGGCCGCACGGCCGCGACGATAAAGAGGGTGAGAACATGAACGTACGCACGGCCACAAACACACTTTCGCCGCGTCAGAGCCGAGGGCTCAACTGGATATCTTGTTGGTTATCGGCGAGTTCGTTGGCCTTGGCACTTGGCTGCGCCGGGCAAACGCCGGCCGTGAAGGAGCCGGCCCCCGCGGCGACCGAGGCCACGCAGCCCGAGCCGACGCCGCCAACAGCTGCACCCGCACCTGCCACGCCGGAAGCGGCCGTGCCGAACGCCTCGGCGCCGATCGTCGTGAAGGATGGTCTCGCGACTCCCGAGTCGGTGCTCCACGACGCCGAGGCCGACCTCTACCTCGTGAGCAACATCAATGGCTCGCCGCTCGGTGCAGACGACAACGGCTTCATCTCCAAGATCTCCCCCGACGGCAAGGTCGTCGACCTGAAGTGGATCGACGGAGCCAAGGACAACGTCACGTTGAACGCGCCCAAGGGCATGGCGATCGTGGGCGGCATCCTCTACGTCGCGGACATCGACACAGTGCGCAAGTTCGACGCCAAGACCGGCGAGCCGAAAGGTGAGATCGCGATCAAAGGCGCAACCTTCTTGAACGACGTCGCTGCGGGCCCCGATGGCGCGATCTACGTGACCGACAGTGGTATGAAGGCGGGCGCGAACGGCTTCGAACCGACCGGTACGGATGCCGTCTACAAGATTGTGAAGAACAAAGCCAAGGCGCTGATCAAGGGCAAGGATCTCAAGGGTCCCAACGGCGTGCTCGTCGACGAGAGTGGCGTGTGGGTGGTCACCTTCGCCGCCAACGAGCTCTACAACGTCAAGAGCGGCAAGAAGGCCGACGTCAAGCTGCTCCCCAAGGGCTCGCTCGACGGCATCGTCAAGACCGGCGACGGCAAGCTGCTGGTGTCGAGCTGGGAGAGCAAGCAG
>JADGRG010000198.1 GCA_017881145.1 Sandaracinaceae bacterium
AATACGCGAGTATTCCTGCGGTTTTTTCTGCGGGCGCGCTCGCTCTGCGCCGATTTTTCGACAGCTCTTCAGACGGCGCGCGCGACGCAGAACATGAATTCGGGCAAGAGCGCCTGAAAAGGCAGAAAGGGCAGCCCGGTGACCACCGAGAGCACCGGATAGAGCTCGCGGTGCTTGCGCCAGTGCCGCAATCCGAGGGCCTGCAGCACGCTCATCCCGATGTAGAGCGGCAGCGTGAACTTCTCGACGTGCAGAAGCTCGAAGCCCGCGCGCGCCAGCACGCGCTCTAGCGTCTTGGGCGTGAAGAAGATGAGATGGCGCGGGATGTCGTAGTTCCACCAGTTGGGGCCAAAGATGCGCGACACCAGGCCGAGGTAAGGCAGCTCGAGCGCGAGGTGGCCGCCCTGGCGCGTGATGCGCCGGGCTTCGTCGAGCACGGCCAGCGGATCGGGCTCGTGCTCCAGGTACTCGAGCATGGTCACGATATCGAAGCGGCCGTCTTCGAGCGGCACCGAGCCGAGCGAGCCCTGCATGATCGGCATCTGCAGCTTGTCTTTGACGTAGCTCACGATCTCGGGCTTGAAATCGAGGCCCAAGCCTTCGACGCCGCGCTGGTCGCGCACCGAGTGCAGGAAGCGATTCACCCCGCAGCCGACGTCGAGGAGCTTCGCGCCAGGTTGGATGCGGCCCACGCCGGCCTCCAGGTACTTGAGGCGGCGCAGCGAGATGCCGCGCGCGATCGAGCGCAGGAAGGGCTGTAAGAGAGGCGGCTCGTCTTCGTGCAGGCTGTAGCCGAAGTAGTCCGCCGGGTAGTGTGGTCCGAGCGATGGTGGCGTCGGGCGCGGGTTCACGAAGCGCAGCTCGCACTGCGCGCATGCCACCAGCGTGTAGTGGCCAGGCTTCGCAAAGAGCAGATCGCGCGTGACCATCACCGGTGTTGAGCGCGTGCCACCGCAGAGCGGGCAGGCGATCTCTTCTTGCTCCTCCGCGTGCTCCTCGCTCTGGAAGCGGCGCAAACGCGAAACGCGTGCACTCATCGGCGCCGCCTAACGACCAAAGAGCCGGTTCAGGTGGAACGAGGTCGTCTCCTGCAGGTAGAGCAGGTAGCCGTAGACGTAGGAGCGCCGACCGCGATCCTCGACGCCTTCCGGGAAGATGGCGCGCAGCTCATCGAAACGAGCTGGGTCGCGGGTCGCGAGGATCATCTCGCAGGAAGTCGGGATCCACAGACAGCGGAAGCCAGCTTTCTTGGCTTCGGCGACCGCCTCGGGCACGCCGACGATCCACGAGTCGTGGAACACGATCACGGAGCGCGGGCCCGAATAGGGCAAGACGCCATGAAAGTCCTTGGTGACTTGCGGATGGCGATGCAGCCCGTCGATGAAAATGAGGTCGTAAGTCTTTTCTTCGACGCTCTTGGCGATGTCGTCGGGCGACGAGCCCTTCTTGTTCTTCAGGATGCCGTCGACGCCGATCGAAAGCGAAAGCTCCTGCGCGATCGCAGCGGCGCGCTGGCCGTCACCCTCGGATTGGTTGTCGAGCGAGATGACGCTCTTACCACCGTTCTTCTGCATCACGTCGGCGATGTAGGCCGAGGAGAACCCGAACGCGTTGCCTATGATGAAGGCCTGTTCGGGGCGCAGTGCAGCGACCAGCTTGCCGAAGACGGCACACTCGTCCTCGCCGATCGAGATGGGATAATGATGACCCTTGAGCCGCCGATGCGGACCGCCTGGATTCATGAGCCCTTGGGGCCAGACCAGGCTGGTTTCGGCGATGCGGTTCAGGGCCGTGATAACGCGAAGGAGAGACGCATCCACAACGCGCAGCCTAACTTGCCTTGCGCACATCCGGCAAACGCGAAGGTGCGTGGGAGAGCGGATGTGCAGTGGCCTGCAGGGCCCACGCCTTCCGGTGCCGCCCGGTTATTCGTCGACGACGACAGGCGGTGGCTTCAGCTTGGACTTCGCCGCTGCCTTCTTGCGAGCGGCGGCACTGGTCGAGGGTCGCTTGCGCAGTAGCTTGGCGCGCAACTCCGTGGCGCCGGGATCGGGCATATCCACGACCTCGAGCACGTGCAGCAGGTGGGCTTTGAAGGCTCGGATCTGCGCGTCTTCGAAGATGAAGCGGACGCGGTCTTCGATCTCCTCGCTGACCACGGCCATGCCCCACTCGGGGCGTTTCGGATGTCTGTAGATGCGAGTGTCGGCCAAGATGTCTCCGAGGCAAGCTGGCCGCACGACGCAGGCAGCAAGCGAGCATAGCCCATGCGGAGCCCCAGCGCCGGTGATAACGGTCTGACGCGTTTTGGACGGGTCTGCGTCGTGCGCTCGCTATGCGCTCACTGCCACGATTGCTGCCCAGCACACGCTGGACGAAGTCACGATCTACGATCGGCTGCAGGCGCCGTGTTAGCTTGCGGCGGATGACGCCGAACCACGTTGCGCAGGGCAGTGCTCGGCTGCGAAACGGTGTGAACGCCAGCGTTATCGGTCATGCCGCTCAGCGGGCTGGCTGGTTTGGTTTGGTCTGCGTGAGGTTGATTTCGACCATGGCGGTGGTGCCACCGCTCAGCTCGACCAAGCGCGTAGCACGCTGGAAGCCGCTGGCCTCGAGCTCCAGCACGCGCGTGCCCGCAGTGACGCCGTCCATGCGCAGCGGCGCACGACCACGCAGAACGCCATCCAGCTTGACGGTGGCCTCGACTTCCGGACTCGTGCGCACTTCGATGGCGCCGACCGTCGGCAGGCGCAGGCCCAGGTAGATGCCGATGGGTGTCTTGACGACGAGGCCCGCGATGGCG
>JADGRG010000199.1 GCA_017881145.1 Sandaracinaceae bacterium
CAGCGCGGCCAGGTTGCGAGGGATCGGCTCGCCAAGCGTCTTGCCCAAACGCCAGCTGTGTCGGAAGCCGAAGACGAAGCTCCGTTCCTTCATCTCTTTCTCTCCGTGGATCCGCTGGAGCAGTCGGCGAGACAACACCTGCCCGACTTCCCGACGTTCATGTCCATCATGAAGGCAGACCCGCTGCCGTTCGACAACTTCTTCTCGCGCTCAGGCGGCTACGTAGCTCGTCAGACTGCGGGCAACGAGCAGCGGAGACGAGTGTTCACCTGGGAGCTGTTCGAGGAAGGACACGCTTTCATCACGCTTCCAATCAACTGCATCAACGCAAACCATGGTGACTGGCTCGACGGCTATAGCCATGCTGACAAATTCACGAGGTACGTCGGGAAGCACATGCCGAATGCGCGCGTCCTCGACCTCAACTACGTCTTCGCGTTGGCCGGCGCGGTCTGTGCGCAGTACCGCGCACTGCTTGCCAACCAAGGAATCTATTCTCCGATCTTCGCAAAGGCTCACGTGGAGAACGTGTGGAGGGCCACTCCGTTCATCGACATCAGTAGCTACATAGACTCCATCGAGGAACGGGGTCTACCCGTGATTCAAGACGAGAGCGTGCTTGCACCCCCAGGCGACGACCTGGCAAGCATGGTCGTGCTGCCTGAGGTGGCAGCGGCGCGCTTTCAGAACGGGCTGCCGGACCACGACTCCCTCATTCACGATGCTGTCTGGGTCAGCCTTCCAGTGTTTCATGCGCTGGGAATCGCACCCGACCTACCACGCGCTGGGGCGGAGGAACTCGCGTACGTCCTGGAGCGCGCACTACGCGTGGCGCGCAACCGACCGCCGACCTAGGCCTTGAGACGCGACACACGGAGAACGCAGCATGAGCGACACGAGCGCAGAGGATCGGGCGCTGTCCGAAGCATTTCGGATGACGGCCTTCATCGACATCCTTGGTTGGGGCTCGCTCACGAAGGGCATCCCCCTTCTCACGCTGCGCCACATGAAGCGCGGCGAGAGGCTCGACGCCGCAGAGCGCGAGCACGCAACATGGCTGCGAGGCCGCGTCCAAGTCGCCCACCGGATCAACACTGGGCTGAGGGAGATCCTCAGCGAGCTGCACGGCTTGTGCACCCCGATGAACGACGTCGTTGGCGCACCGTCGGCCGTGCACTTCTTGGAGAACAGTCACGTCACCTTCGTGCGCGCATCCGACTGCATCTTCGCGCACAGCTCCTCGTTCCAGAACCTTTCCGTGTTCGCATCCGAGCTGCTCAAGCGTGGGCTCGATCGCGGCATTCTGCTGCGGGCGGGTATCGCGGGAGGCATTGTCCACCATGCAGACGACGCCGTTACCGGATTGAGCGACGTCCGGTCGCGGGACATCTCGCTCTTCGGTGATGCAATCACGAACGCGGTTCACGCAGAGACGAGCGTGCCCGGATCGGGAGTGCGCGCATGGTTTCACCGAGACCTTCCCGCCCTCTTCACCGAGTCGTTCGAGCCTGCGGTCCAACGTCGCCGAGGACGGCGGTCCGAGCTTCGCTGGTGGCACGACTTTCACGGCCTGTGGTCAAACGGTTCGGCGGCCGAGTACGCACGGCCGGTCGAGCCCGTTTGGCTCAAGAGCACGATCGCTCGGCTGGAATCGGGACAGGAGTTCGCGTGGAATCGGGAGAGCGCCAGCGGACGCCGTCGCGTGAAGAGCACAATCGCCCTGCTGCACGAGGTGCTGGGCACACCACGCTCGCGATCGAAACGGCGGCGCCGAGCCAAGTTGCGAAGATAGAGCGTCTGCCGGACTGCTCGCGCACCGTTTTTTCCCTGCTGCGCACGGCCCGTGGCGGCGCGTGCCTCGTTGGAATACAATGTAACCCCATGAGCATCCCCGCGCCGAAGTGGCTGGACCCTGATGCCGAGGCCGTGCTGCGCCAAGCGCGCAGTCTCCCGGACCACGACCGCCTGCGCCTCGCCGACGAGCTGCGCGCCAGCGTCCCCGACGACATCTCCGCCGAGTGGGACGAGGAGATCCTCCAGCGCGCCGAGGCCTTCGAGCGCGGTGAAATCCGAACCGTGGATGCGAAAGATGTTTTTGCTCGCGTCGAGGCCAAGTACGGGCGCTGATGCTGGCCCGCGCTCAGTTCTCCGAACTCGCACAAGCTGAGTTCGACGCCGCCGTCCAATATCATCAGGTCGAAGCGAACATGGGCGCGGCGTTCGGCCGCGAGGCCCGCCGCGTCATCGAGCTGGCGATGGAGTTCCCGGACTCCGGCACGCTCGTGCGTCAGCGGCGCGTTCGCTGGCCCATTCGCAAGTTCCGCATGAACCCGGACTTCCCGTACGACGTTGGCGCGATGATCGTCGAGGAGCAGAGCCTACTGCTCGTGCTCGCGGTGGCGCACCACAAGCGCCGACCGGGATATTGGATCGGCCGAGCAGTCGAGGTGCAGCCATGAGCAAGATCGACGTTCCCCCGTTCGACGTGGCCGCGAAGTGGCAGGCGGCGTTCCCTCCGACGCATCCCGATTCCGGTTGGCTGCTGCGTCTCATGATCGCACGTGACGATTTGGAGTACGAGCTGCGCAACCTCTAGCTCAGCGCCGACGATGGCTCGGAGAAGGTCTGGCGCTGCGGATACTCGCTGCGCTGCCTGAGTGTCTCGATCTTCGAGACCCGGGGGCTCCTAGAGAACGACGTCGGCGCCGCAACGAATCGCGCCAACGACGACGCGATGAAGAAGCTGGCACCGCATCTGAAGGAAGCGATTAAGACGGTGCGTGAAGCTGCGGCTGTCGTCGAGCCGATCCGCAACTCCATCGGCGCGCACCTGCGCCCGCAGAACGTGACGCCCGGCGCGACGCCTACCGCCGAGGTCCGCGTTCTTCAGAACCACCCGAACCTCGAAGGCACGGCTCACATCGATCTGTCCGACTTCAAGAAGACCACGTATCGCGGTTTCACGCAGTCGGCACTTCTGTTTGCGTGGCCGGGAGCCGTCGAAGATCATGAGCTGGAGCAGAAGAACGATGAACTGCAGGACGCTGTCTTCAAGGCGGCTCCAGCGCTCCTGCACTCGATCGACGTACTGCTGATTCGGCACTGGATGAACATGGGTGTCCTCGAAGCACCGGAGGGGTACGACTTCGCCGTGCGCGACGCCAAGACCAACGCGTATCAGCGCGTGCGCGTCGAGCGTCCCAACGGGAAGTAGCCTGCTGACCGAGGACGCACTGGCCAGGCAATTCTTTGCGGACGAAAGAATGGTGATGTCAATCGCGTGCCTTCTGCAGGATTGATCCGGTAGCTCGAAGCAGCCGAACCGCATGCGGCGGCGCCGAAGCGTTCATCGCCTGGAACGACTCAAGCGCTTCTCGCACAGCGGGGCTTCGCTCCAGTAGCTCAACAGCGCGAGGCGCCGTGCGTTTAACGATCGCTGGTAAGCAGTTCACCGACGGGTGCCCTGGACGCCAGCGCAAGGGAAGCGCGCGCGCCGCGTGGGTGGCCGGCGTGAGTGACAAGCCGCGGCCGGTGCCGGGTGCCGCCGCCCTGCGCAGCGCACGATGTCGACTCGGACGGGCGCGCGCCTCAGTTCGAGGGCGTAGCGTTCAGCGGAGCTACGAGCGTCTCGGCGTGTTCGCCTGGGTTGCCGCTGTGGGCGGCAGCCCACGCTCGCGGCGTGAAGCGTTCCGGGTTGGCGGCGACCTCGTCAGGCGACGCGCGCAGGACCGCCAGCAAGTACGGTTGAAGCGGTGCGCGTGCAGCCACCGCCGTCTGCAGCACGCTGCGCATGATGTCGAGCGCGAAGCGCCCCTCGAGTGTGGCGCGAAACAGCGAGCTATTCTCGATGAGCTTCTCCAGGCGCAACATTCTCTCGGAGAAGTTGTTCGTCGGCGACAGCCGCGGGTCGTCCAGATATACGGTGAGCTTGTCGTAGTTGCGTGTGATATAGCGCGCGGCTTCACCGAGCTTGGTCTCGCGCGACCAGCGCTCGCTCATGTCTTGTGCAAGCTCTTTGATCTGCTGCCACAGCTGCCGGCAGTCCACCCCGCGCACCGCCAGCACGTTTTCAGCGTTGCGGCCGACGATGTCTAGGCCGTGCTCATGAATGAACAGCCCCTTGAACAGATGTAACATGGCGCCGCAGCACAGCGGGTCCTCGTGCTCATAGAGCGCGAAGGGTCGCCGCGCGTGGCTGGTGCAGCCCGCATAGCGAAATGTGAAATACCGATTGAGCGTTTCGTCGGCCACCAAGTTCACCGTCGAAAGATCCGACTGGACCGTCAGCGCGGAGTGCTTGGGGCTGCGCTTGCGCAACAGCATCTGCAGCAGGTCACCAAAGCCGCCAAGGTGGCTGCGGTAGAACACCACCAGGCTGCGCGGGTCATCGGCCTCGCTGCGGCCCGAGATCGTCGTGGTGTGCAACGCTTTCTTGTTGCCGTCGCCGTTGCGTCGCACGTGCGCGAAACCAAGCTCGCTTGCCAGCGCAGCGGCCAGACTGTCGTCGCCCTGTGACAGCAGCGCTTGGGCAGCTTCGATGTTGCGGTAGTCGTGCCACGGCGGCGGCTCACCCTCACCGTTGTCTACGCTGGTGAAGTAGCGGTTGACCTCCAGCACCCGGCAAGAGGTGTCGTCGCCGCTCAAGATAGCGGCGTCGGCCAACGAATCAAAGAGCGTCACATAGATCGGCGCGAAGCGCTGTGACACGTAGCGCAGCAGCCGCGCCAACGCTCCCGCCGAAAAGCGTTTGGCATCGGTCGACAACAGCATCGCAAGCCGGTTCATCGGCATCGCGTACTGCGCAACCAGTACAGTCATGTGCGCCAGAAAATCCCAGGTCACCGCGTAGCGCGGCGGCCCCAGCGCCGCGGTGCTCGCAGACACGACGCGCCGCTCGCCGTCCGGGCTTTTGATGACCTTCTTTTCTACCTGTACCGTGATGTGGCGCACCGTGAACGAGAAGTCGAAGCGCTCGCGATCTTCGATGATCGTATCGACGACCTTGCCGTCGAGCTCCGACACCGTAGGCGCAGGCAACGCAAGTGTCTGCTCGACGGTCGCCACCTGCGCACCCGTCATGAAAGCTTCGCTCGGCGATTGCAGCGCCGGCTGCGGTTCTCCGCCGAGTCGCAGCCGAGCCATCTGCTCGAGCACCTCGGCCTCGTCAGCCGCCGTCTGTGATTGGCTGCGCTCGTCATCACCAAGCTCGGGGTCAACCGGCATCTTCATCAGCCTGCTCCTTGTGGCCTTGAGTTTGCAGCCATGCTCCTTGATCAACTGCTTGTGCCACGTCAAGAGCCGCTGGTGGCGTTCGATGTTGAGCTCCAGCCACTCACGCTTGCTCTTGGCGCGCGTCCGCTCGCCTGCACTGACCGGCCCCAGCGGATCTCCACTGTTGCGACGCTCGCTGCTTGCGGTGATGCCCAGGGCGCGCCGCAGTTGCAGCAGCACCTGCGAGAGTTTGCGTCGATTGCCAAGCAGGCCTTCGCACAGCGCGCTGTGCTGCTGCAGCGCGGCGCGCACAGACTGCGGCAGCGAGTCACTGTGCTGCAGCATCCATGCGGCAAGCTCATCGCGCTGCAGTTGCGTCAGTGGCGCGAGCTCGATGCTAGGCACGTGCACTACAGATCACCTTCGGATCTGCAGGTCAATAGCCGCCCGCCGCGCATCGCACAACGGATCACCGTTGACGCGCTGCAAGCTCATCTGCAGTGGATTGGGGCGCCTGCTGGCGCGGCTGTCGCCATGCCGCAGCGCGGCGGTGCACGGTGAAGCTCGCGCCCTCCAGCAGCAGCGACAACTCGGCGGTGGAGATCTCGGTGGCGTGTGGGTCGCGGGCAAACGCAGCGACGTCGCGCAGCCGGCCGCCCTCGAAGCGCCTGCAGATGAGGTACAGGCCCACGGCGTCACCCACGATGGCGCGTAGCTGCGTGTGGTCACGCTTGACGAAGAGCACGCAGTCGCCGTCGTAGGGGTCGGCACCCAAGAGCAGCGCCTCGGCCAGCAAGCCGTCAAAGCGTCGACGAAAGTCGACACGGTGTTGTGCGAGAAATACCCGACGAAGTTTCACGCTGAGCATGATGAGAGCTCCAAGTCCACATCACTGCGCGACGCGGCGCAGACTTACGTGCCAGCCGCCGATGCGCAGCTCGATCTCGCTGTCGAGCAGCGTGTCCTGGCGCGTGCCGCG
>JADGRG010000200.1 GCA_017881145.1 Sandaracinaceae bacterium
AAGGACATCGCAGATCCAGGGCTTTACTATGACCAGCTCCGGACGCGCTTCGAGCGTGATATCCATGCGCTGCACCGGAGCACGAAGGACTTGGACCGCGCGGTGTTCGACCACCTAGAGCTCGTCACGCGCGGTGGCTACGTGGCGGTTCACGAGGAAGGCAACCGTTTGCCTTACTGGGCCTGCCGACATGCCTGGCTGCATTATCGCGTTGGCAGCCAACGGCGGCAGCTCGAGGTGCGCGTGCTCATCACCTGGGATGACCGCTGGTATGTGATCCACCTCTCGGAGTTCCACTGATCGCTGCGTTGGCGAGTGGTCCGCGCCGAGGTGCACGCTGCTGCGCGAGGACCTCATCCATCCTCAGGAACCGACGAACGACAAGACCACGAGCCCTCCGGAGGGCAGCACCGCGGCGCTCAAGTGCAGGCTCGGTCCACGGGCATGCAGCCACGGGACCACCAGACCGAGCGCCGTACCCACCGCAGCCCCGGTCACGACGTCGGTCGGGAAGTGCTTGCCAGCGAGCACGCGCATACCCGCGACCGCGCTGCCAGCAGCCACAGCAGCGACGTAGACCGCGAATCGGTAGGGGCTCTCAGGGTGTCGTAGCGCAAAGGTTTGGGCATAGCTGAGGCCTAAAGCGAAGGCGCCCGCCGTGTGCTCCGAGTAGAAAGAGAGGTAGTTGTCGGGATCGCGGAGCGCGGCCGCGCCGGCCGGCAAGCCGTAGAGCAGGGGTCGCGGCCGCGCCACGGCAATCTTGGTGGCCTCGTTCAAGGCGCCGTTGATGGTCAGTGTCTCGGCCATGACCAGGGCGTCCTCCAACCAGTTCGTCCAGCTCTGCTCGTTAGACCTTACATCGACGGCGTCGAGAGCAAATCCCAGGCTGTAGACCGCGGCCAGGGTGAGGTCGCTGGCGAGCGCGACGCCATGGCGGTTCACACCGGCGACACTACGGTCGATGGGATTGATGCTCGCTTGGTTGCAGGGACACGACGGTGTCACCAGGTCGCGCAGGAAGAGTCGGGGTACCAGCCAGCCTACCGCAGCCACGGATGTCACCGTGAGATCCGGGGCCCAGTGCACACGATAAGCGGAGCCCGCATCCTCGGCTGCCGTCGGCGCAGGCGTGGCAAACAAAGAGAGTGTCACGACCAGAGTGAGAGCCAGCATCCGCATGAGGGCATCCTTCGGGGCTCAAAAGCGAGCGTCTAGGCTCTCGCTGAGAGCGATCTCGGCACGAGCCAGACGGGCGTCAGCAAGCGTACCCCAGCGTTCCAGTACCGCGAACGTGGTCGTCAGACGCAAGGGCCAGCTGAGGCGCCCGAGGCTCACCCAGAGGCGGCCGCTGCGCCGTGCTTCGTTTTCGACCAGGTGACTCTGCTGTGCAGGCGAGCGATCGACGTCGTCGATTCCCCAGAGGCGAGCTCCTCGCAGGTCTACGCCAACCTCCACGCACTTGCTGATCAAGCGAGCGCGCGGTCGGACGGTGAAGCCTGCCGCGTAGTTGTAGCCTTGGGCACGCGTGACGGCGGTCAACCTCTCCCGGGAGCCATGTGTAAGGTAGGGCTCGAGCGCAAACACGCTCACGGCAGCCAAGGTGGGGCTCACTTGAAGGTCGAGCTCCAGACAGAAGCTGCTGGTGTGTCGGCGATATTCCAGGCTCATGCCAGGCACGTCGAGCGAGAAGAAGTAGTCTGGTGTACCCGTCGTGCTGCGGTCGTAGCGGTGCGCGCTGTATTCGGTGGCGATGAACAACCCGAAGAGCAACTCGTAGCCCACCAGTCGCCCCGCGTCTGCTGTGTCATCGAGCTTGCGGTAGTGCATCCCGATCGGCACGAGGCTTCCGCCGAGCGTGAAGTCGTTCCATCGCGTCGTCCCCGAAGCGCTCTGTAGCCAGATCTCGGTCACGTGGCCGTCCGAGAACGTCCGGAGGCCATTGCCGGCGCTTCCATAGCTGTCCCACGCGACGACTCGCGTGTGTAGGTCGAGCCGTATTTCGGCGACCGCCGGTACGTTTGGGCCTTGCACGCGCCACACCGCGGCCTCTCCCAGCGAGAGGCGAAACTCGTGCGCGCCGCGGCGAGTGAAGCCGTATTCGTCGCAGACGCTGTCTCGCAAGGGTTCGCGGCCATCGAGGAGGTCGTGCGCCGACTTTGCGGGCCCAAAGAGCGTCCCGAGCAGAGTGTTGGGTGTGGTCGCGCAGCTGCGATCGAAGAACGCCCCGAGCTGAAAGGTGGTTTCGCCGAGCACGAGCCCAGAGATGGGTGTGACCAACATGTCGTTCACGCTGACGCGTTCGCGCATCTCACCGAAGAACTCCCAGAACGTCGCAGCCACCAGCGCGTAGGCGAATGAAGCTGTGACGGAGAGCCGGTTGCTGCGCGCCGCCCAGTAGTAGAGTGTTCCGGCGCCGGGGTGCGTTATGAAGTTGGTATCGAAGTGGTTGGTGTCGAGTGAATAGCCGCCTCCGGAGAGTCTCGCTCTGAAGCTGTCCCAGTCGTAGCCGAACTCCCAGTCGGTGGAATTGGCTTGTTTATTCGCAAAGTATTGGGCCAGGCCGAGGCTGAGAATCCCGAGCTCCTCTAGACCAGCCCGGAAGTAGTAAGCGTCTGCCTGTCTTGTGTAGGCGAAGGTTTCGGCGTGCGCGTGCCGGGCGTCGAGCGCGACGCTCGGGGGCTCTGGCACGTGGTCGTCGGCAAGCACGGGCAGGGCCGTCGCGCCGAACAGGAGCACGGCGAGCCATCCGGCGCGATGTGCAGCGCTGCCGGTGCAGGCAAGGGTCATAGCTCGCCCGTGACCACCGCCACAAAGCCTCCGCGCGCAGGCATCAGCGCAGCCCGCAGCGCCGAGGAGCTCGGGCTTCTGCTTCCCAACGCGGAGGGCAGCTTGTCGTGCGAGCGGTCTGGCTGCATGCCCGAGGTAGCCCAGAAGGTCAGAGCCAGGCCGAGAGCGCCGCCGATGGCTGCAGCTCCCATGCTGCCTTGCGAGCCGCGCTCGTTCGCCACCAGGGCGTAGCTGCCCGCGCCGAGCAGCGCTCCGCCAAGGCCGCCGAGATCCATGAAGCGCACTCGCGTGACTGAAGGCGCGAATTCTGGACCGAAGAGAATCCCGGTGAGCAGGCCGGCGTTGTAGCCGATATCGCCGACCAGATACGTGGTCTGGGCACGTCCTTTGCTTTCGGGATTGAGTGCATCTGCGGCAAACGCGCTGAGCACACCCAGCCAGATGCCGGCCGATGCCGTGAACGAGACTCGGCCGGGAGTAGGGCGGCGCAGCGCACCGATCAGGCCTCCGACTACGGCACCCGCGCTGGCGCCAATCCAGAGCGCGGAGGAGACGCGTTCCGCATGCCAGGACGATGTGCCTGCGTGTTGGGTCGAATACGCGTGCTGATAGGCGACGAGCCACATGCCTTCCCCGAAGCCGAGGTAGAGACCGGCTGCGATGGCATGCGGGATGCCGTGCCGCAGTGGCCGATATCTGTCTGCGATGGATAGGCCGCCGACGGCGGCGGTGGTCGCTACGGCGAAGGGAATGATGGCGGTGCCGAAGGTTTGGGGCTGGAGCTGAAGCGTCAGCCATCCACCGGTGCCGAGGCCGTAGAGGACGGCCGTGGTGTAAAGGACGGACATCTCGTCGCTGTCGCGTATCGCGGGCTGCCCGTTCTGGCCGTCCTGACCGTGGCGCTCTGCTTTGACGCGCGCGACGTCGCGAAGCTCGATGGCTACGCGACGGTCTGGCTCGGTAGGAGCGCTATGGGCAAGCGCGTCGAGCTCTGCCTGTGCCTCGGCGAAGCGCTCGTCGATCAAGGCCGCACGCGCTCGCTCGTAGCGCACGCGCCACGCGGCGTCGGTCTCTTCGGCCTGCGCTAGCATCGGCGCGAACCAGCACAAGAGGGCCAGCCACCGTGCCAAATGAGTCCACTGCAAGTGCTTGGGATGCTGGTGCGACATCAGAATCTCGCTCCAATCTCGACGCCGAGGCTGAGCTCGCTGCGGTAGGCGTTGGCGTGTCCCATCTGGCCCGAGCGCGCCCTCTGCTCTGCGAAGACCGCGACGCGCGCGGGTGTGCCGGCAAGCGCATAGCTCAAGCGTTCTTCTAACGTTGTGCGTTCATCGTAGGTCCCAACCGGTGCGTAGACCGCGGCATAGGCTTCGAAGCGCAGCCTGGCTTGCGCCTCGAAGTGACCAGCGCCGATGCCGACGGTGGCGGCGCCGCGTCCGCCCATGCCGTAGTAGTACTCGTGCTGGTCGATGACGTAGGGCAGCGCCACCGCGTCGGCGCGCGTTCGATACGCGCTCAAGGCGTAGGGTCTGACTCCGGCGAAGTCTGCGCCTGCCGATATGCGCGTGAAGACGCGTCCCGCGCCGAACGCGCCACGATGTTCGAATAAGACCCCCAGCGGCTCGACGGAGGTGATCTGGTCGATTTGCCTTCGCCGGTCGCGGTCGTAGTCGTGCACCGTGTACTGGTAGCCGGCGCTCCAGCCGATCAGCGTTCCGTTGCCCCACAGCCCGCCGTGCGAATCGAGGCGCGCGTCGCGAGTATATTGTCCGGCGAAGACCACTTGCGTGGCGATGTCCAGGTCGGCGACGCCGTCTGGCAGCATCGCTACCGAGACATCGATGCTCGACGCGTTGCCGTCGGAGAACAACATGGAATGGTGTCCCGGGCCCGTATAGTCGGGTAGTCGCGCCAGGTGTGATGCCAGTGTGAAGCGCCACTCCTGGCTGCTGCGAGCAGCAGAGCCGGGCGCTGCGTCCTGCTGCCAGGTCTGCGCCAAGCCCGCGGCAAAGTGGAACTCATGCCATTCGTTTGCGGGAAAGCCATAGGCATCGAAGCTCTCGGCTCGCGCCAGGGTGTGGCCATCGAGTAGGTCGTTGAGACTCTTGAAGGGGGTAAAGACGACGCCCAGAACGCGATTGTGCAGCGTCGGTGCGCTGCGATCGAAGAACGCACCAAGCTGCGTCATCGGCTCTCCAACGGCGACACCCGAGAGCGGCGTCACGATCATGTCGTTGATGCTGACGATCTCGCGCACCTCGCCCACGTACTCCCAGAGCAGTGAGCCAGCGACGCTCATGCCGAACGACTCGGCGATGCTGAGGTGATTCGCTCGTGCGGCGTAGTAGTAGTCGGAGCCGCCGACCATGTGGCCGAGAAAATTCGTTCCTATATAGTTCGTGTCCCACTCGAGCTTCTGCATGAGAAGCTTCTGTCGGAACATCGGCCAGTTGTAGCGAACGTCGTAGTTACGAACCATGCCCTTCTCGGTGATGTATTGCAGGAATCCGGCCGTCACGACGCCACCCCACTCGAAGAAGGCGCGTAAGTAGTCCTTCTCCGTGGGCGTCGTGTACGAGAACGTTGGCGTTGGTTCTTCGGAGGGCTTGTCGTCAGCGAGCGTAGGCGAGCCGGTCAGCGTCAAGGCGCAGACGAGTCCTATTGCCACCGCTAGCGTGGCGCATGGCGTCTCGCGAAGACGTTGCCAGGTGTCTGAGCCAGGTGCGGTATGCCCACTGGTCACGCACCCAAATAGGCACGCGGGCAGAGCCGGCCAACCGGCTCAAGCAGGTGACTGGCAGATCCTGACGCACTCACAGAACCAGCGCCTCCTGGACCGATGGCTCGTCGCGTCAGTCGAAAGCGCAGGGGCACGCATTGCCCCCCGCGCTCTCTCATCCGCTCACGGTACGTAGTCGCGACCGCAGACGTTGGGTGTGCCGCCGCCGCCGCAGGTTTCGGGCGCGGTGCACGTACCGCAGTCGACCAGTGCGCCGCAGTTGTCGCCGATCTTGCCGCAATTGGCACCAGCGTCCGAGCACGTCCTCGGGGTGCACGCCGGTGGACAGGCCCCGCAGTCCAAGAGGCCACCACATCCATCGCCGCTCGGGCCACAGGTCACGCCCATCTGCTGGCAGGTGCGCGCCTGGCAGCTCGGCGCGCCACACTGACCGGTCACGCCACCGCCGCCACAGATTTGAGGCGCGTTGCAGGTGCCGCAATGCAGGAGGCCACCGCAGCCATCGCCGAGGTCGCCACAGTTGACGTTGGCTGCTTGGCACGTAGTGGCAGTGCAAGGCGGTTTGCCGCATTGGCTGGGCACACCCCCACCGCCGCAGGTTTGGCCGCTCGGACATGGCCCACAGTCGAGCAAGTGGCCGCAGCCATCACCGGCGGGGCCGCAGCTCGCGCCGACCTTCTGGCAAGTGAGCGGCGCGCAGGATGCGTTGCCACACTGATTGGGCGCACCGCCACCGCCGCAGACCTGGCCCGTCGGGCAGCTTCCGCATGCCAACGCGCCACCGCAGCCATCAGCGACATCGCCGCAGCCGGCGCCGGCTTGCTGGCACGTGAGCTTGGTGCAGCTCGGCGCGCCACACTGGCTGGCCACGCCGCCACCGCCGCAGGTCTGCCCGGTCGGGCAGCTTCCGCATGCCAACGCGCCACCGCAACCATCACCGGCTGGGCCGCAACCGATGCCCTGCTGCGAGCAGGTCTTGGCGGTGCAGGTAGGCGGCGGTTGAACCGGCTGGATGCATGCAGCCAGGTCGAAGAGCATGAACAAGAGCACCTTCTCTTGCGCGGAAAGATCGCCGGTGCAACCCGCCGGGAACACCGTGTTGGTGAAGCCAGTGCCGATGCCGCCGCTGGCGGGCGATACGTGGAACGCGCTGTAAGCAACGCGCCCACAGACGCCAGTGCTGGGCGCGTTGAACGGCGTGTTGAAGGAGTACTGTTGCACGGTCGTAGTACCGTTCGCGGTGCCGTTTGGGTAACGATAGACCCATTCCTCAGAGCCCGTGTTCAGCGAGGCGGCGAGATCGCGTGGCTCGGTGATGGTGAAGGTATAGTTGCCGCCGCTCTGCGTGACGGCGCTTTCGTTGACCAACCAACTGGCAAACGTGCCGATCTTCGCGGCGTTCGCCAGTGGCCGCCCCACCGAGACGTAGCCCGCACCCGACGTGGGCGTGGTGTTGCTGCTCTGCCAGTTGGCCGAGGTGTCGAGCCGCGTATCGAGGGACGTGGCTGCGGAGTAGTTGACTCCCGCGTTGTCGTGCAGCCAGGTGTAGCTCCAGTGGCTGGCGAACATGCGCCCGCCGCGATTGACGTACTGCCGCAAGTTCACGTCGTAGGTGTTGTCT
>JADGRG010000201.1 GCA_017881145.1 Sandaracinaceae bacterium
CGCCGCGTCGCCCCTTCTCGACGTCGCACACGTGCCCAATCGACACGCTCAGCTTCTTCGCGAACGTCTTGAGCGTGTAATCGTCGGTTTCTCGGATCGTGTTGATCATCGATCCGAACGTGAGCGGTTCGCCGATCATCTTGTCGAGCGCGCGCATCGCTGCGCTCTTTCGAGTGCCCTTTTTTTTCGTTTTGCGCATGGTGTCTCTTTGCCATTTCTGGCCCGTGCAGGCCGATCAGCAGTCAGTAGCCGTGCTTGTTCACCTCAATCACCTGTGTCCCTGCGGGTCAAGCGCATCGAGCTCCACGTCGACCCACTTGAGCCCGAGCGCTTCGCCACGTCGGCAGCCGGTGAGCAGCAGGAACGCCGCGAAAGGTGCTGTCGGCTCGTAGCGCTTCGTGCTGCCGGTCGGGCCACGGCTCGCGGGCGTCCGCGCGAAAAGTGCCTATATCATAGGCATTCCCAGACACCTGTGGCAACCGACGGACGCGGACGGAAAGCCACAATTTCGCTTCCCAAGCGCAGGTCGAGGGTTCGAATCCCTTTGCCCGCTCCGGGTTTCGGTTGGGGTTACGGCATCTTTCTGAGACCGAGGCGGCTTTCGTTTCGGCTGGGCTTGACAGCGCCAGCGCAAGGGGGCGAGCTTCGCTTCGCGCGAACCGACGATTCTTGTGAGCTCCTTCTCACGGCCGCCGGTTCGGCCCGTGTCGCTTGGATACGGGTGGCGGCGCAAAGCGACAGGTCGCAGTGGCATTTCGAGCTTGCATAGGCGTGATGGTCTTGGCCCTTACAGGGCTCGTGACCGTGCCGGCTGGTGCCCAAGCCGCACTTGCATCCAGTGCAACGGATCCATCGTCGCAGCCATCAGCGGCAGCCGCACCGGCGGGCTACGACACACTGGTCGAGCAAGCCATGCGCCACTACGACGCACACGAGCTCGCTGACGCCTGGGCACTGCTGATGCAGGCCCATGCGCTCTACCCGAACGCTGGCACACTGCGCGGCCTGGGCATGGTGGAGCTCGAGCGGCAGAACTACGGCGAGAGCATCCAACACCTGGAGGCGGCGCTTGCATCCACGGAGCGTCCGCTTTCGGGCGAGTTGCGCGCCTCGACCGATGCGCTCCTGGCACGTGCCCGGACGTTCATCGCGCGCTTCGAGCTCTTCCTCGTGCCGGAGCCATCACAGGTGCGCGTGCTCGTCGACGGCTTGCCAGTGGAGCTCCCGGCTGACCATGCGCTGACGTTGCCGGTAGGCGAGCACATCCTGCAAGTGCAGGCCCCGGACTGCCAAGAGGCCAAGCGCACGCTTAGCGTAAAAGGCGGCGAGGCGAAGCGTCTTATTATCGAGCTCTCGCGCCACGCGCAGCCATCAGCTGCACGGGCACCAGACCTCGCTACCAGAACTGCGCCAACCCAGACACCACGCCGCACGCTCTGGTCGAGCCCTTGGTTCTGGGCCGTCGTGGATGCAATGGTGGTGGGAGGCGTGCTGACAACCGTGGTCCTCTTGGAGCCACCAACCGCTGCAAAGAAGCCGGTGCCCGGCGACGTGGGCGTCGGCGGTCTGGTGCAAGCCCTTTCCTGGCGCTGAGGAGGCAAGAGCCAAAAATGCGAGCCCCTGTTTCGGCCTTCCTCCTCGCAGTGCTGGTGCTGGCCAGCGCCTGCACGGAGCAGACTTCCACCGCGCCCCCGACCGAGCTGGTCGTGGACATCGACGCCGAGCCCGGCGTAAAGGCACGAGCCCAGAGCCTGCAAATCGTGGTCGAAGGCGCCAGAGACGTCAGCGACCCGACACAACTGGCCCGGTCCCTCGTTCAAGACATCAAACCCTTGAAGCTGCCGCTGCGCGTCGCGGTCTTGCCACTCTTCGGCGACGCAAAGCGCAGGTTCGTGCTGACCGCGACGGCGCTCGATGCCCAGCAGGGCTTGGTCGCGCAGGTCCGCTTGGTCAGCGGCTACGTTGCGGATGAAGTGCACTACGCGCGCATCCTCCTCGACGACGCCTGCCTCGACACGAAGTGTGACGGCACGCTGGATACTTGTAGCAACGGCCGGTGCGTGTCGGCCCAAGCCGACGCCGCGAGCTTCTCAACGGACCCAAAGCATCCGAAGCCGGTGAGCACCGCAGGCGACGCCGGCGAGTAGCCGCAGACCGTGTCTCTCCGGCGGCCGCGCGTGCGCGGCTAGCCCGGTATTCGCGCTCACTGTGCCGCGGACGACACACTGCCTGGGCCTGCAGTGAGCGCTCTAACAAGCTGAAATAACGTGATATATCCATCTTGCGCGCGCTCTTATTTGCACGCGCCACCCGCGACGATGCACCCTACGCGCTACTGGTCAACGTGCCACTCTTTCACGTGACTGGGCTGCATGTGATGCTCTTGGTGAGCTACCGCTTCGGCCGCAAGCTCGTGCCCAAGCTCCCCGCTATGCTTGGCCCGCGTGGAAATAGGAGGGGTCGTTGTCGTCGCTGAAGTTCTGTCCGCGCTGTGATGCGAGATTCCGGGGGGACATCGTCACCTGTCCGATTGACGGGACGGTGCTGCGTGAGCCCGACGATCCCTTCATCGGGCGCACCATCGCTGGCCGCTATCTCGTAGAAGAAGTGCTCGGCGCGGGCGGGATGGGCACGGTCTATCGCGCACGCCATCAGATCATTGGGCGCAATGTCGCCTTGAAATTCCTCGAACCTTCGCTCGTGCAGAACGAACGCCAGCGCAAGCGCTTCCTCGGTGAAGCGCGCGCGGCCAACCAGATCAACCACGAGCACATCATCGACATCACCGACTTCGGCGAGACCGAAGACGGCCTGGTTTACATGGTGATGGAGTACCTGCAGGGGCGGACGCTCAGCACCGAGATCGAAGACGGGCCAATGATCCCGCGCCGTGCACTGCGCATCGCCACTCAGGTCGCGCTGGGCCTGGCACGCGCGCATGAGCTCGGTGTCGTGCACCGCGATATCAAGCCCGCCAACATCTACCTCGTTCATCGCAAGATGGATCCTGACTACGTCAAGATCCTCGACTTCGGCGTGGCACGCATCGAGCACGACGTGCGCATCACAGGTCAGGGCACGATCGTCGGCACGCCCGAGTACATCGCGCCCGAACAGATCCGCTCGGCGACGGCATCGCCTTCAGCAGATCTCTATTCGCTCGGCTGCGTGATCTTCGAGATGCTGACCGGACGGCTTCCCTTCGAGGGTAAGACGACCATGCTTCTGGTCAAGCACTTGAACGATCCGCCACAGCCTCCATCGAACCTGGTGGCTGGAATTCCGCCCGAGGTCGACGAGCTCTGCTTGCGCCTGCTCAGCAAACAACCGCAAGACCGCTATCGCGACGCCTACCACTTGGTGGAAGCGCTGCAGCACTTGCTCGACACCTTGCCACCGCTAACGAGGTCCAGCGCATCGGAGGGCTCGTCACCCGATCTTCTTGGTGGGGTGACGAAAGCCGCGGTCCCGTCTGCGGAAGAGAGCTTCTCCCGCACGGTCGAGCTCTACCGCTCCCTGCTCGACGAAGCCCACCCAAGTGGAGACGCACCCGCCTGGTTGCCCACGGCGATCGCTCAGCTCGAAGACGCGGTCGCCGAGCTGCGCGTGCTGCGAGAACGCTTACAGGCGGCGGCCGAGAAGGCCACAGAGCAAGAGGAAGATTTGCGCGGACCACGTGTGTTGATCGGACGAGCGCTCGACGAATTGGCCCAAGACGACTCACGGCTCAGCCGTCAGCTCAGCGTGCTGGCCGAGGAGCTGGCAGCTGCGGAAGCTCGACTCGAGGAGACGATGCAGGCCGTCTTCCAGAACGCACACGCGATGCCTGCGGCGCTGGCGGCGGGCCGCGTGTTGAGCGCGGATGAGGCGGTGTGCATCGGCCAGAGCACGGAAGCCGCCCGCGCACTCTCGAGCGCACGACAGGACCGAGTGCAGGTGTGCGGAGCGCTGGAGGCCAAGCGCATGGAGAGCAAGGACCTGCGCTTCCAGATCACCGAGCTCAAGGAGCAACTGACAGCGCTCAACGCCGCCTCGACCATCGACCAGCAGTTCGTGCACGACGAAGTGAACCGGGTGGGCGCACAGATGAAAGCCAAGCTCGAGGCCATGGCTCCCTACGCGACACGCATCGCCACGCACTTCAGCAATTTTCCCGAACTGCGTGAGCGGCTCAGTGCGCCCATAGGAACCACTCGCGCCTTCGCCCCTGCGCCCAGCCGCGACTTGACGGTGCCCAAAGCGGGCCCCAACCTGTCGCGCCGTGAAAGCTAATGACATACCCGTTGGTGACGTGCCGGTTAATCCGCGCAAGACCATCCACTTCGTCTCCCTGGGTTGCCCCAAGAATCGGGTCGACACCGAAGTCATGCTCGGCGTGAGCGAACACGCGGGTTATCAGCTGGTCGCCAACGCGAGCGACGCAGAGGTCATCGTCGTCAACACCTGCGGCTTCGTCGAAGCGGCCAAGCAGGAGTCCATCGACACCATCCTCGCGCTCGCGGACTACAAAGGCCAAGGCAAGTGCAAGAAGCTGGTGGTCGCCGGTTGCCTCTCCCAGCGCTATCCCGAGGAGCTCGCGCGCGACCTGCCCGAGGTCGATCACTTCCTGGGATCGAGCGACATGCGCAAGCTCGACGCCGTGCTCGCCGCCGACAAGGAGCATCCGGCCGAACGCGTGCTGGTCGGCAACCCCGCCGACTACATCTTCAGCCAGAGCGACCCGCGTCGGCTCTCGACCGACCCGCACAGTGTCTACGTCAAGATCGCCGAGGGTTGCTCGCGCAAGTGCTCCTTCTGCGCCATCCCATCGTTTCGCGGCAAGCAGCGCTCACGTCCAGTCGAGGACATCGTGCGCGAGGTGCAGCGGCTCTGCGGAGACGGCACGGTGGAGGTGAACCTGGTCAGCCAAGACACCATCTCCTACGGACGCGACTTGGACCGACCCGCGAACCTTGCACAGCTGGTGCGCGCGCTCCTGGAAGTGAAAGAGCTGCGCTGGCTGCGCCTCTTCTACCTCTATCCCGAGAAGCTCGATGACGAGCTCGTCGAGCTCTACGCGGCAGGCGGCAAGCTGGTTCCCTATCTGGACATGCCCTTTCAGCACGCCAGTGACCACATGCTCAAGCTCATGCGGCGCGGCTACAACGCCAAACGCCAGCGCGAGCTGCTCGAGCGACTGCGCACGCGCTTGCCTGGCCTTTTCATCCGCTCGTCCTTCATCGTGGGTCATCCCGGCGAGACCGAGCAAGACTTCCAGGAATTGCTCGATCTCGTGCGCTTCGCCGAGCTCGATCACGTGGGCGTGTTCCGCTACTCACACGAGGAAGGCACCCACAGCGGCAGCCTGACCGACCTGGTTGCGCAGAAGACCATCGAGCGACGCGCGCGCGAAGTGATGAAGGTGCAGCGCGGAATCAGCAAGCGACGCCTGCGCGCGTTGGTGGGCCGCGAGCTCGACATCTTGGTCGAAGGCCCAAGCGACGAGAGCGAGCACCTCCTGGTCGGACGCCATGCCGGACAGGCACCGGAAGTGGACGGCTCCGTGCACCTGCTCAACGGCACGGCCGAGCGCGGCGAGATCCGCAAAGCCCTCATCACCCACGCCGCCGACTACGATCTGGTCGGCGACCTTTCGTGCGGCACGGACGACCCGCTGCGCCCCAACACCCCGCGCAAACCGAAAGCGCGCAAGCTGCAGATCATCGCCTGATCAGCTCCAGTTTTCTTCCATCGGCCCGAGATCCTCGCCCGACTGCACGTAGAAGACCTTGCCGTAGGTGTCGAGCAACTCGAGCGCCTGGTCCATGTCTTCCTTGGTGTGGCCGCGAGTCACGTTCAGCCGCAGGCGCTCTTCGCCCTCTTTGCAGCCCGGATAGATGATGGGGATCATGAACACGCCGGACTCGAGCAACGCCACGTGCATGAAGAGCGCCTTGCGTCGATCACGGCACATGACCGGCATGATGTGCGTGTCGCTCTTTCCCAGATCGAAGCCGAGCTGCAAGAGGTTCTTGCGCATGTAGGCCGACTTCTCGTGTAGCTCCTGCACCAGCGCCGGGCCTTCGCTCTCCATCATGTCGAGGATCGTCGAAGCAGCGGCCACGATCGGCACCGGCAGCGACGCGGAGAACATGAACGAACGCGCGTTATGCTTGACGTACTCGACCACATCGTTCTTGGCGAGCAGGATGCCGCCGATCCCGCCGAAGGTCTTCGAAAACGTGCTGATGACGATGGGCACCTTGCCCTGCATCCCCGTTTCCTCGATCAGCCCAGTTCCATTCTTACCCAACGTGCCAGTTCCGTGTGCGTCGTCGCAGAGCAAGACGGCGTCGTAGCGCTCGCAAACTTCGACGAACTCCGGGAGCGGCGCACGGTCGCCATCGAGCGAGTAGATGCCCTCCATGAGCACGAGCGCGTTCTTGCGCTGGCGCGTCTTGAGGCAACGCTCGAGCGACTTGGCCGAGTTGTGGTTGAAGTAGCGAACTTCGGGAGCCGCAGTGGGCACACCAGCGGCGAGGAAGGCACCGTCGAGGATGCAAGCGTGCGAGAGGTTGTCGAGCACCAGCGTGGTGTCGCGATCGGAGAGAGACTGGATCGTGCCGACCATGGCTTGATAGCCGGTGGTGAAGAGCACGCAACTCTCGAAGCCGAACCACTTGGCCAAGCGCTCCTCCAGCTCCACGTGAGCCGTGGTGGTGGCTTGCACCCGCGAAGACGAAAGCCCGCACGCGAAGCGGTCGACGGCGAGCTTGGCAGCTTCTTTCACCTTGGGATGCGTCGTCAGGCCGAGGTAGTCGTTCGAGCTGAAGTTGACGACTGGCTTGCCGTAGAGAACGGAGTGGATGCCTCCGGTCTCATACGGACGAAAGAGCGGATAGACCTGTTGTTCGCGCGCCTGCCGAATGAGTGGCAACCACTTGTCCGCCTTCTCGTCGATCCAACTCATGCCTGACCCACTTTCCTCTTGTCCGTAGCGCCCGGACGGTGCGCTCTGCTCTGCCGCGCGCGTGTGCACGCGAGGCGCAGCGATATATCCAATGGAGCGCGCCTCGGCAAGCAAACCACGCGCTGACGACACCGGCCGTCTGGCCGATTTCCCGCGGTTCTCGATCGGCTAGTTAGGCCGCCTTTCGGCGCGTGCGCTTTGGCTCACGCACCCTCTTCAGTTCCTCTTGAACCACGCGTCGCACGACAGTCTCGATCGGCTCGCGTTTGCTTGCGATGAAGCTCTTGAGCACATCGTTGATGAGGGACTGGTAGTTCCCGCCGCCCGCCAAATCGACCTGATCTCGAAACCAATCCAGGATTTCGTCATCGATCCGAACCTCGTGGCCGCGAGACACTGGCAGTTCCTGCGAGCAGGTGGGTGTTCCTTCGTCACGTCAGACGCCCCGGTGACGCTCTGGTCCCATCCGCGAGATCGCATCTTCGGCATGGGGTTTGGCACGGCGTCGGAGATTGCTTTCCCTTTCGACCGCCGGCACGCGCTGGTGCTTACCCATGAAGCGCCCATGGGAGGAGCACTCCGTGACGCCAGCCAGCAGGATGTCTGGGTTTGGATTGCGCGAGCTGCGACTTGCAGCAGGACGACGCCGCCCAAGGCGGTGCGCAGCAGCGCATGACTGGCGATCACGGGTGCGGTTTGCGGCTCTTCGATTTCGATGCTCGCCATATGAATGCTCCGCCGCACAGCTAAGCAGGAAGCGGGCCCACGCTTGTCACCCCGCGATATCGCAGGGTTTTGTCGCGACGACGCGCGCGCGGGCCGAACGCCAAGTTGTCACGCAGTGGTAGGACGGCACGCGAGACCGCCCCGCGCTCTGCGCCCAAGTTCCGTGAAGGAGAGGTCTGCCATGCGCAGTGGTACGCTGAACCACGCCCGTGCGCTTTCGCCCGTCCTGCCGCGAGGGAGAGTGGCGCGCCAGCATCAGGATTCCACGGTGATTTCCTGAATGCCGCAA
>JADGRG010000202.1 GCA_017881145.1 Sandaracinaceae bacterium
AGGATCTCCTGATAGGCGCCGGTCAAGAAGATACCCATCATATAAGGCTCGTCTGCCTTGACCGGGTGGACTTCGAGCACGGGCTTGGGATCTTCCACGTCGATGAAGCGGTCGATCTTACCGTCGCTATCGCAGGTGAGATCCGCGATCACGCAGCGCACCGTGGGTTCTTCTTTCAACCGGTGGATAGGCATGATCGCGAAGAGCTGATCGATGCCCCAGGTATCCGGCACCGACTGAAAGATGGAGAAGTTGCCGTAGTAGATGGCCGCCATCTCGTTTTCGAGGTCGGCGACCTCTTCGGGCACGCGCTTGAGCCTGCGCGCGGTCACGGAGATCTTCTCGCAGCAGGCCCAGAACAAGCGCTCGGCCACGGCGCGCTCACGCAGGCTCAAGTAGCCGAGTTTGAAGAGACTCTCGGCTTCTTCTTTGCCTTGCTGGGCGTCGTGGTAGGCCTCCTGCAAGTTCTTCGGCTGCACGCCCTTCCAGGTTTGGTAGAGCTGCAAGATCACGCGGTTGGAGGTCGATGGCGGCTCTTGCGGCTCGCCGGGACGCACCTCGTGCGTGCCCACCACTTCGAACACCAACACCGACTGATGCGCCGCCGTCGCACGACCGCTCTCGCTGATAATGGTGGGAGGAGTCACGCTGGCCTTGTTGCAGGCTTCTTGAATCGCCGCGACCACGTCGGCGGCGTACTCCTGAACGTTGTAGTTCTTGCTGGCGTGGAAGTCGGTCTTGCTGCCGTCGTAGTCGACGGCGAGACCACCGCCCACGTCGAAGTACTTCATGCCGGCGCCCAGCTTGGCGAGCTCGACGTAGAGGTTGGTCGCCTCCTGCATGGCGTTCTTGATGGAGATGATGCTGGAGATCTGAGAGCCGATGTGGAAGTGCAGAAGCTGCAAACAATCCAGCATGTCACACGCCGCGAGACGGTCGCAGACCTCGACGATTTCGCTGACGGTCAGGCCGAACTTGGCGCGGTCACCGGCCGAGTCCTTCCAGCGCCCGACGCCGCGCGAGCTCAGCTTGGCGCGCACGCCCAGCGTGGGGCGAATGCCGGTCTTGGCCGCAGCATCGAGCGCAAAGCCCAGCTCTTCGATGCGCTCCAGCACGACGATCACGGTCTTGCCGAAGCGCTGAGCGAGGAGCGCGGTCTCGATGTACTTGCGGTCTTTGTAGCCGTTGCAGACGATCAGGCCGTTGGGATCGCTGATGGCCGAGAGCGCGATCAGCAGCTCGGGCTTGGAGCCGGCTTCGAGGCCGTAGTGCCAGGGCTGACCGAACTCGACCACCTCGTCGATGAGATGCTTCTGCTGGTTGACCTTGACCGGGAACACACCGCGGTAGATGCCGGGGTAGTCGTAGTCCTTGATGGCTTTGCCGAAGCACTCGTTCAGCCGCTTGATGCGGTCGCGCAGGATGTCGCTGAAGCGAATCAGGAGCGGCGCGTCGAGGCCGCGAGCGCGCAGGTTGTGCACCAGGTCATAGAGGTCGATCTAGCGGTCGGGCTTCTCGGGGTCGGGACGGACCTCGACGGTGCCGCGCTCACTGATCGAGAAATACGGCTCACCCCAACCGCGAATCTGGTAGCGCTCCGCGCTCTTGGCGATGCTCCAGCCCGGCACCTCGTCATCCTCTTCGCTCACTGCCAGACCTCCGCGCACCAGGTTCAAGAAGGCGCGCCCTTCTCTACGGCCTAGTGCGCGGGTTTACCAGCAAAATTCGTCGAGAAGAGCGCCCCCAGGCAGGAAGCCTCCGCGCTGATTCACCGCTATACTCGGCGAGTGCGGGTCCAATGCTTCGCTCCGCGGCGTGAAGCCTCGCGCCTGTCCGTGCTCGGATGGGGCCTGGTAGCCTTGCTGGCGACGGCGGTCGCGTGTCGAGCGAGTGACAAACGCGGCTCGGTCTCGGTCGGCTCGGCGGAGGGCGCACCCTACGACGGCGGGCCCTTCGCGAACGTGGCTGCGCCGGACAACAACGCGCCGAGCTACTTGGACGCCTCCTCGTGTGGTGGCTCGACCATCTCTGCCTCGACGCGCAAGGTGAACCTACTGCTCGTGGTCGACGCCTCCGGCAGCATGGACGGCATCCCGGTCGGCTACGACCAGAGCAAATGGCAGACCTTGAGCTCCGCGCTCGGCACGGCCTTGGCGCGCGTCAAGAACACCATGTCGCTCGGGCTCGAGCTCTTCCCTGGTACCGATGTCACCGGCTCGGCCACCAGCAGCCAGTGTGATCTGCCCGCGGACTCCGCCATCCCAGTGCCGGTCGACGTGGGCAGCAGGAGCCTGCCGAAGATCGTCGCAGCCTTGACAGCGAACCGCCCCGGCGGCGGCACACCCACCGCGGCAGCGTTGCAGCTCGCACTCGGCTACTTCGTCAGCGGACCCGGCAGCAAGCTCGACGGCGACTCCTATGTCTTGCTGGCAACCGACGGCGGCCCCAACTGCAACTCGGCACTGACCTGCACGGCGGCGAGCTGCACCTTCAACCTCGACGGAACCTGCAAGCCAAGCGGGGCCAGCAACTGCTGCGACCCCAAGCAGACCGGCGTGGCCACGGCACCCACAGGTTGCCTCGACGACGTCGCGACCAAAGCCGCGATCGACGCGCTGCGCGGCGCAGGCATCAAGACCTTCGTGCTGGGCATCCCCGGCAGCGAGGCCTACCGAGCGCCGCTCGACATGTTCGCAGTGGCGGGCGGCGAGGAGAGCGCCATCGCGCCACACAAGTACTTCGCGGTCTCGGCCAACGGCGGCATCGGCGGGCTCAACACCGTCCTCTACTCCATCACCAAGGAGCTGATCACCGTTTGCAGCCTGCAGCTCACCTCGGCACCGCCCGACCCGCAGCAGCTGAACGTCAAGGTCGATGGAAAAGTCGTTGCACAGAGCGGCGCCGACGGCTGGGCGCTCGACACCCAGACCGATCCGCCGACCATCGTGCTCCAGGGCGCAACCTGCGACGCCGTGCAGTCCAAGGGCGCGCAAAGCGTGGCGATCATCTATGGATGTCCGACGGTTGTGATCCCGTGACTGAAGAGCTGTCGAAAAATCGGCGCAGAGCGCGCCCGCAGAAAAAACCGCAGGAATACTCGCGTATTTCGAGGATTTTTTGGCAGGACGAAAGCCGCTATGAGCCATTTTTCGACAGCTCTTGAGCTGCCCCACCCTGACCGAGCGCTGGCTCAGTGTGCCGGTTCGGAGCGTTTCGGCCCTGCACCCCGCGTGGATGGTGCTGCCCTTTCGTGGTAGGTATCGGCGCAGCTAGTTTCAAGTGGGTGCCTGGGCGCAAAGGGCGGGCCGCATACCGCGTGGAGCAGCGTGAGCATCGAGGAGGCATCCGTGCAACGACGGCAAGTGTTTGAGTTGAGCGCGACTTTGTTGTTGGTTTGCCTGGGCGGCGCGTGCCGCGCGCACAACCCCTACATTCTCAGTCGAAGCGGAGCGCAGGAAGGTGCCGACGGCAGCACCCAACCCGGAGCGTTCTCCAACGTGGATGGCGCATCCGGCCCACTCAGCCAGGATGGCAGCACGCGTCTCGGCCGATGCGTGCCGCGGACCTGCACCGAGCTGCACGCCAGCTGCGGCCCACAGGGCGATGGCTGCGGCGGGGTCATTGAATGTGGCTCGTGCAGCGCGACTGAAGTCTGTGGCGGCGCGGGACCGAGCCTCTGCGGCGTGCCCAACGCCGGCTGTGTCGCGAAGACCTGCGCCGAAGTGCAGGCCAACTGTGGCAAGCAAGGTGACGGCTGCGGCGGGGTCGTCGAATGCGGCTCGTGCAAGGCGCCACAGATCTGCGGCGGCGATGGCGTCGCGAGCGTGTGCGGCGGCGGGGTGCCCAAGCTCGCTGACGGCGGCGTCTGCCTGCCCATGAAGACGTCGTGCGCGCCCGGCGATTGCGGGCCTGTCGCTGACGGCTGCGGCGGCCTGATCGTCTGCGGCGCTTGCACGGCGCCGCAAACCTGCGGCGGTGGCGGCTCAGCCAGCGTCTGCGGTGGCAATAGCGGCTGCGTTCCGACCACTTGCACCAAAGCAGGCGCGAGCTGCGGCCCGATCGGCGACGGCTGCGGTGGCTCACTCGAGTGCGGCACCTGCACGGCCCCCGAGATCTGCGGCGGCGGCAGCAAGCCCAGCGTCTGCGGCGGCAGCGTAGGTCACCTGCCGGATGGCGGCATGTGCGTGCCGAACAAGACCACGTGTGCGGCCGGCGATTGCGGCCCGATCGGCAATGGCTGTGGCGCGCTCTTGCAGTGCGGCTCGTGCCAGTCGCCGCAGCTCTGCGGCGGTGGCATCAGCGGTCAGCCCGGCACGCCCAGCAAGTGCGGCGGCACGCTGCCAGACGGCGGCACGCTCTGCCACCCACGCACCTGCCAGCAGGCCGGGGCGAACTGCGGCCCCATCGGTGACGGCTGCGGCGGCGTGATCCCGAGCTGCGGCGACTGCCCCTTCGCGCAGATCTGCGGTGGCGGCGGCGTGCCCAGCGTATGCGGTCCGACCTCAGGCAACGGCCCCGACGGTGGCACTTGCGCGGTGTGCGGATCGATCCCCGACTGCAGCAGCAAGCCGCAGGTGACCAAGCTGACCGGCCGCGTCATCACGCCCGGCAAGAGCGACACGGACACCGCCAATCAGGTCGGCGTGCCCAATGCATTCGTCTACATCTTGACCAACGACAATGAGACGTTGCTGCCGGCAATCGGTACGGGCATTCCCAAGGACGGCACGGGCAACCTCCTGACGGCATGTGACCGCTGCGACACACAGGACCTGGGTCCGGTGCTCGTGAGCGCAACCACCGATGCGACCGGTGCGTTCACCCTCTCGGGCAACATCCCGGTCAACAAGGAGTTCGTGTTGGTCGTGAAGATCGGCAAGTGGCGCCGCGCGCAGAAGTACACGCTGGCGCAGAGCGCAGGTTGCGCGACGACAGCGCTACCCCTGACCGTCACGCGTCTACCCCGCACAAAGAGTGACGGTGACGCCGTGAACATCCCGCACATCGCCGTGTCGACCGGTTACATCGACGCCATGGAATGCGTCTTCTACAAGATGGGCGTCAGCGTCAGCGAGTTCGCGCTACCCGGCGCGGCCGGCAGCGCCAGCGCGCGCGTGCACATGTACCGGTCGACGGATAATGGCGGCGAGAAGATGGGCTCGGGCGCCACGGCGTACACTGACTTCGCGCCGGACACAGATCTCTACCGCGACACCACGCGTCTCAACGGCTACGATATGGTGGTGTTCGACTGCGAAGGCTCAGCCTACGAGGACAACGCCTACGACGTGAACTTGCGTCAGTACGTCAATCGTGGCGGGCGCATGTTCGCGAGCCACTGGAGCTACACCTGGCTGCACGACAACGGCACGCTCAACTACTCCGCGGCGACAGCGCTCGACACACGCCTCGACACCTCGGCCAATTGGCAGTGGCAGAACAACAACAACTTGCCCACGTCTGGCACAGGCTACGTCTCGGTGGGGCGGCCACTGGCGAACGCCGCGAAGATCGGCACGTTTGCCAGTTGGTTGGTCAACGAAAGCGCCGTCACGCAGAGCGGCGGTAACTATACCTTCACCATCACCGAGCCACGCGATCTCGCCGCCTCGCTGAACACGGGCTCTGAGGAATGGGTCTATCGTTACCCAAACGGCACCGCGAACGGTACGACCGTGCAACAGTACTCCTTCAACACGCCGTTCACCGCGCCCAGCACTGGCGTCTGTGGGCGCGTTGCGTACAGCGCGTTCCACGTATTGCCCGCCAGCGGCGGCCTCGGCACTGGCTTCACTAACACGGTGTTCCCGGCGGGTTGCACCGGTGATCTCTTGGCCCAAGAGAAGGCCCTGCTATATATGTTGTTCGATCTCGCCACATGCGTCAGTGTCGGCCGGATACCCGCGCCTCTGGCGTGTGCGCCACTCGATCCCCAGACCACATGCATCGGTTTGTGCGGGACGCCATCGGATGGCTGCGGTGGGAT
>JADGRG010000203.1 GCA_017881145.1 Sandaracinaceae bacterium
AGCAGGCCAACACACCGACGATGCAGGAATATCGCATTGCACCCATCTTCAACTCTCCTTACCTCGCTTCGAGGATCGAGCTCTCGACCACGATGGCGAGCGTGCCTTTGCTGGTCAAAGCGATGGCAGTGGCCTCACTGAGCTGCGCGGGCAGCTTGCCTAGGCGTACGCCGCGCCCGTCGAGCACGCCGACCACCGTGGTCAGCTCGCTGCCGTCCTTCTTGACTTGCCTGACAGTGTACGCGTCCGCGACGAACAGCGTTCCGTCGGCCCGCAGTGCCAGCTGACGCGGATAGTAGAGTCGATCTGTGCCCTGGCCGGCCGGTCCGGTGACCGTCGTGACCGCACCCGTCTCGATCGCCACCTGCAGCACCGAGTTGCGCAGGACGTCCGCGACCAGGAGGTTGCCCTGCCCGTCGGCGACGATGCCTGCGAGCGAGGCAAACACGGCGCTCGTGCCAGGATCTTCCGCAAGCACCGAGATCTTCCCCGCCGCGATATCGACCGACAGAATGCGGGCGCTTTCGGTGACGTACAGGTGGCCCTGGTCGAAGACGAGACCCTGCGGTGCGGTCAATTTCACCGCCGCGTTCGCAGGCTCCGACGCGAGAGCCAGTGTCGACACGACGCCTGACGACAAGTCGATCCGCCGCAGATCCTTGTTACCAAGCTCGGCGATGTAGAGATACCGACCTGCGTCGAGGGCGATTGCGCTGGGGCGGTCGAAGCGCGCAGCTGCGGGTTTGCCGTCCACCTGACCTGGCTTGCCGAGCGCACCGGCCACGGTGCTCACTTTGCCGCTGGCGAGCGCGACACTGCGGATCGCATCGTTCTGCGTATCGGCCACGTACAAGAGGCCGGGGCTCACCTCCACGATGCCCTGCGGCCTCGAGAACCGGGCGGTCTCGCGAACGCCGTTGACTGCGCCCATCGAGCTGCCGCCTGCGACGGTGGTCACCCGGCCGCTGGCAAGCTCGAGCTTGCGTATGGCATTGCCGCCGGGATCGGCGATGAACACACCACCGTGCCCGTCCGCGGCCAACCCATACGGAGCGACGAAGCGCGCCGCGTCTCCCGTGCCGTCGACGAAGCCGGGCGTCGTCGCGCTACCGGCCACCGCGCGGATTGCACCGGTACTGATGGACACCGCGAGAACTTGCGATGCGGACGTTACGAACAGCTCGGACCCATTCACCACCAACGCGTGTGCAGGGTCTGCCGGCAACGCTGAGACGACGGTCGACACGCGCAAGTCCGGCAGTGTCATCTTGCGGATCGACAGGTTGCCGGTGTCGGAGATGAACAGCGTTTGGCTGGCGACGTCGAGCGCGAGGGCGATGGGAAAAGAAAAGCGTGCCGCGGCACCGATACCGTCATCGGTACCGCTCACCGTGGCCTTGCCAGCGATCGCGGCGACGACTCCGGTCTTCAGATCGAGCGTGCGAATCGTGTGGTTGTCGGTGTCGGTGAGATAGAGCAGGCCTGCAGCACGGTCCCACGCCAGACCCATGCACTCCTGGAAGAGCGCGGCAGTGCCGACGCCGTCGTTATAGCCGATGACTCTGGCCTGGCCCGTCAGCGTGGTGACCTTCTTGGTTGCGAGATCGAGCTTGCGCACCGTGTTGTTCTCTTCGTCGGCCACATACAGCACGTTGTCGGCGACCAGGATGCCGTTGGGCTGGAAGAAGGTGGCCTTGGCCGCGTCGCCATCGGCGCTGCCGGGGGTGGGCCCACCGGAGATCGTGCGCACCGTGTTCGAAGACAGCTCGTAATCACGTATCCGCGACGCGTCGGTGATGTACAAATGGTTCTTGCCATCGAACGCGATATTGAACGGACCTTCGAAGTGCGCGGAGCTCGCCGGGCCGTCCACCCAGCCCGGCCCTCCAAGATGCCCGGCAATCAGCGCGAGCTCGGTCCACTTGGCAGCCGGAGCGCAGCTTGCGCCGCATGCCGGCTCCGGCTTGTTGCTACAGCCTGCGACGAGCAGCGCAGCGCACGCGAGTGAGCAGCTGATCGCCGAGAACACGAGGCGGCGTGCTCTCATCGGGAAGGCTTGGGGGGTAGGTGGCATGAACCGTGCGCTCCAGTGAGTCGATAACGTGGGCGGCCTGCGTGGCCCGGTGCAGCAAGGCGACGCGAACGATGGTGTCGGAACGACTCGCGGTAGCTTAGCAGCAAGGCTGTCCAAGATCGTGGCCGGGGAACGACAGCGGGTTGCCAGTGGAAGTCGCATGCGCCCAAGGGTCGGCATGCGTGCTGCGCTGAGCGGCAGCACGCGCTAAACAGCGTCGCATGGAGTGTGAGACACGAGCGAGGCGCCGGCGGTTTCGAGCAAACCGCGCGGATCGCCCGGTTGGGGTCGGGGGCCCCAACCCCGACGGACGGTGGATCGCGCTCCAGGTGATGCTGTTTAGTTGGTGCCGGAGATCACGATGTTCACGCAGCCGATCGCGCGCTCGCGGTCGCCGTCGTGGATCGAGAACTCGGCGATGTACGAGCCGGGCCCTAGGCCGAGCTTGTTCACGTCCCAAACGAACTCGGTGTTGAACGTCTGGTTGAGCGCAGCGGTGCCCGCCGGCGGTGGGTCGTACGCGGGGCCCTTCTTGTCGTTGGCGCTGCAGGTCGCCCAGGCCAGCGGGTTCGAGTTGA
>JADGRG010000204.1 GCA_017881145.1 Sandaracinaceae bacterium
GATGAGTCCTTTGCATTACTGGACCGAGGACGAGCGCGCTGCGCTACTGCGGGCGCTACAGAACACCTACGACACGTTCCTATCGCGAGTCAGCGAGGGCCGACACCTCGCGGGAGACAAGCTGACGGCGGTCGCCGAAGGGCGACTGATGACGGGCCGTCGAGCACGGGAGTCCGGCCTTGTCGACACCCAGGGGGGCCTCACGCTGGCGTTGGCGCGCGCCAGGAGCAAGGCACAGCTCGCGACCGACACACCCATCGAAGTCTGGCCACGACCGCGCAATCTGCTGGAACGCGTTTCGCAAACGCTCGGCGGCAGCAGTGCGCGCTCACTCGGCGCGCGCGGTATGAGCGCTGCGCTCGGCTCCTTCGGCGAGTCACCCATCACGACCGGCCTCCTGCGCGGCGACACAGCGCCCTTCGCCGCCCTGCCCTATGCGTTCGAGATCGAGTGAGCATTGTTGGCTCGCTGCCGAATGCTCGCTATGGAAGGTGCCGCACGCCTGATATCCTCCAGCCTCCATGGACGCACCGCCGCTGGACGTCAGTCCCGTCGCTAAGTTCCTGCTCGGGCTGGCGGACCGACGTGCTACCGGCGCTGTCGCCATTGGCGGCCGCACGCTCTTGCTCGCGGCCGGCGAAATCTGTGACGTGAGCCAAGCCGAAGGCGACCTGGACTTGGGGGATTTCCTCTTGGCTTCAGCGCGCCTGTCAGCGGACCAACTCGCTGAAGTGCGCGCGGCGAGCAGCACAGGTGCGGCGAGTCTCGACCAAGCTCTGGTCGCGCGCGGATACCTCACCAGCGCAGACCTCACGGCGCGCAAGCGAGCTCTATGGCTGGAGCGCTTCGTGCGCGGGTTGCGGCAAGCCAGCCAAGAACGTGAGCCGCTCCCCACCCTGGATCTCGCAACACCGCGCGGCGGCGCCGCCTCGGGTGTGCGCCTCTTGCCCTTCGCCCTGGATGCGCTGGCCCGTCTCGCGGCCGATGCCGATGCCACGACGGTCGGCATGAGCATCTCGCACCGCCTGACCTGGACCGAGGGCCCGCTCACCGAAGAGGCTCGGCGCTGGGCGGCCTTCGGCGACACGACGCAGAGGCCTGTGGTGTCGAGCATCCTGGCGCGCTTGCCCGCCGTTGCGCCGCAGATCGCCGCCCTTGTGCGTGCGGGCCTGGCGCGTCTGCACCCGCCGGGCACGGCCGGTGCGCGCACGCACTCCCGCACCGGCACGCTCCCGCCGCCGCCTCCGCGGCTCTCCGTGATCCCGGATGCCCCGCCTCTGGCGATCGAGCCGCACGCACCCAAGGCGGCCGCCCACCCCCGCTCTCCGCGTCTACGGCTCGACCCCGGCGCCGATGCCAGCCCGATCGAGTCCATTCCACAAGTCGAGCTGCCGCGCTTCCCTGACGCAACCCAGCCGCTCCAAGACCCGTTGCGCGAGATCGAGTTGCGCATCGCCGCGCTCGAAGAAGCCAACGCCCCGGGGCCAGAGCGCGCACGAGCCTTCGTCGAGCTGGCTCGGCTCTGGCGAAGCCGCCTTGGCTCACTGGAAGAAGCGACGCGGGCCTTGCGCGAGGCAGCAGCGGCCGATCCCGCCAACACGCAGGTGCTCCAAGAGGCAGCGCTGCATTGCTCCTACCTCGGGCAAGCAGAGCTGGCGGTCGCCTACGCGAAAGCTGCCATCGCGGAGAGCGGCATCTCCATCGAACGCGCCGCAGCCTACCGCTTGCTCTCGGAGATCTACCGGGCGACCGATGATGTCGCTGGCTGCGTGGATGCGCTCTCGGAAGCCGCTGCAGAAGACCCGAGCGATCCCGAGCCGCATGAGCTCCTCGCTCACCTGCTCGCAGAGCGCGACAACTTGCCGATGGCGGTCGCGCACGCTCGCCTGGCCGCGCTCGGTTGGGCCGAGCACGACAAGGCACACGCCGCCCTGCTCTACGGGTTGGCCTACGCATGGAACCCGAGCGACCCCCAGCTTGCCGAAGAGTATGCCGCGCTGCTGCGCACGTTGGGGCATGCTGAGGCCGCAGTCACCATCCTGGCGGAGACTGCGCGCAACCAGCAGGACCCGAGCGCAAGACGGCAAGTGCGACTGCGCGCTGCACAGTGCGCGGAAGCAGCCCGACGCCGAGATCTCGCCACAGAGCTGCTCATCGAGCTCTTCGACGAAGACCCGCACTTCAACCTGATCCATGCCCCGCTCGACGAGGAGCTGAACCAGCCGGAAAGCGCCGCTGACCACCTCGCGTTCCTGGAAACGATCACGCTCAACTGCCCATCCGACCAGCAATCCAAGTGGCTCGCTCGCGCTGGCGAAGTCGCGCTCGGCGTCGCGGGAGAGCAAGAGACTGCTGCCTGCCTGCTCGCGCGAGCTCTGGATCAGAATCCTGCGTTGACGCAGGCCACGGAGTCGCTGCGCCGTGCGGGCGCTACACCGGCGCAAGTGTCGCAGCTGGCGCGCGGCGACGAAGCACGACTGGCTGAAACCCAGGCACGCCTGCGCGATGCACCGACCGAGCAGGACGAGGCGCGACTGCACGCAGCGCTTGCTGCCCTTTATGCACGCCTCGACAACCCACGCGCTGTGGCGAGCCATGCGCTACGCGCGCTCGCCATCGATCCTGGACACGCCATGAGCTTGGCTCGCCTGTGGCGCGCAGCCGCCAGCTTACGCGATCCCGCGCTCTTGCGTGAATCGCTCACGCTGCGTGCCCGCAGGCTTGGGCATGGTCGGGCACAGGGGCGCGCACTCGCGGTGCTAGCTCGTCAGCTCGAGAACATGGAAGAGTACGGTGCTGCGCTCGCGAGCGCCGAGTCTGCGCTGGCATCCGACCCGAGCGCAGCTGACGCAGCGGTGATCGTGCTGCGCCACGCCCACCGACTGGAACCGGATCGAGCGCTGACGCTGCTCAAGCAGGCTCGGACGCTGCTCGGCGATTTGCCGGCATTGCTTTCGGCCACGGCAGAGGCCGCACGCGCGGCGGGGGACTTCGCCGCGCAGCTTGCGATCTTGCAGGATCATTGCCACCTGATGCCGCGCCTGCCGGAGCCGCGCTTGGCTGCCCTCTCCTACCGGATCGAGGAGGGAGCCACTGCTGACATCTTGGAGGAAGCCGACGCGCTTCTGCGCGATGCCGGAGGACCTACGATTGTCGGGCGCGTTCGAGACGCCGTCGAGCGTCTCGCAGAGTTGGGCGCACACGAAGCGGCTGCGCAGCTCGCGCAGCGCGTCATGGACGAGCTCGGACACAGCGACCCCAGCTATGCCGATCACGCCCTCCAGCTTGCGCAAGCGACCGGGCAGGCAGCGTTAATCAGCTCCGCCATGGAGCGTGCGCTGAGCGCCCGTGAAGGCAGTGCACGACTCGCTCGACTGCTCTCGCTGGCGGAGCACCACGCGCAGCAAGGCGACCGCGTGGCGCAAGTGCGAGCTCTGCTCCGCGCACTGGCGGTCGACGTGACCTGCGCCGAAGCGCTCACGGGCCTCTCGCAGCTCTTCACCGAAGCTGGCGATGCGAACCGGTTGCTGACTGTGCTGGCGCTATTGCTCGAAACGCAGAACGATCCCGAAGCACGCCGCAAGCAGCTCTTGCACGTCGCTTCCGCGGCGGCTGCGGTGGCGCACGACCTGCCACGCGCAGCGGGCTATCTGAAGACGCTGATGGCAGAGAGCACCGAAGCACGTCCTTGGCTGCTGCGTGCGCTCGGCGCGCTCTTCGCGCTGGGCGGTGCGACCTGGGCGATGCAAGAGGCCAGCGCCATCGCGGATGCCCTGCCGGCCGAAACTGGCGGCGCCATCTATCTTTGGATCGCGAACCATGCGGAAGTCGTAGAGCACGATGCCGCGCTCGCGCTGGAGCTGGCTGCCCGTGGCGCGAGGCGCTTTCCCAGCACGGGAGAGCTCCTGCTGATCGTCGAACGGTTGACGCTGGCTGCAAAGAACAGCCCCGTGGCTCTCTCGGTCTACGACGACCTGATCGCTTCCTCGATCGGGCCGCACGGACAGCGCGCTCTGCACTACCGCGCCGGACGGTGGCTGGAGCGCGCCGGGTCGCCGGTCGCCGCGCTCGACCACTACGCAGAAGCCTTTCGCCTGGCCATGGGCGCGGGCGTTGCTTACAAGGCCATCGCGCGGGTGGCACGTGCGACGGGTCGACTCGAGGTGCTGGTCGACGCGCAACAGGGCCTGGCCGAGACGTTGCGTGATCAGGCCGGCCAGATTGCGCTCTTGAAAGAGGCCGCGCGAATCTGTGTGCACGAGCTCGGTGCAGCGGCGCGGGGCTTTCGCATCCTGATGAAGGCCGACGAGCTGAGTGCATTGGGTGAGCTCGACGCGGACCTGATCGCCGCCGCACACGAGCTATGCACGAAGGATCCAGCAGCCGCAGATCAGGCGCTTTCCGAGCTAGCTGCGAGCTGGGAACGACGCGCCGAAAACGCTTGGGATGCAGAGGCGAAGGCACGCGAGCTGCAGCACGCCGCTAGTTTTCACCTGATGCAACGCAAGGACCCAGCCGCCGCACTCCAGACGTTATCCAGCCTGCTGACGCCCGAGGGGAGCGCTGGGCTACCGGAAGACGTGCGCGACGCCATCCTCAGCACCCAGGCCGCCGCCCTGAACACGGCGCCGCCGCGAGACGAACCTGCGGCTCCGGCGCGGGTCCGTCACACCGCGCCTCCTGTCCACATCACGCCGCTGCGTCCGCCAACGCCTGCTCCAGCGGACGACGAGCAGGCGCTGCGCGTGCGCGCTGACCATGGCGACACGGAAGCATTGGTCAGCCTGGTCGACACCCTTGCCGCCGACGCCACCCGAGACGCCGAAGCACACCACCTGCTTGGCCGGCTGGTGCGCGCCGAGCCTTATCGCGTCGAGAGTCTGCGCAAACTGAAAGAGCATGGCGCGCGCGCCGAGGCTGTGGTGTGCGGAGAGATCCTTTCTCTCTTCGACACCAGTGTGGAGGCCGAGGAGCATGAGGGCTTCCACACGGGTCTCTTCCAGGGCGACGAGCTCTACACTCTGGTCGAGACCGGCCGCAGCACGGCGGCGGCTCGCCTGCTCGGCCTGCTCTGGGAGAACGCGCGTGCAATCCCGCGTTTCCGCCGCACGCTCGAGTCTTACGACTTGGGGCCCCGGCAACGAGCATCGCTCAGCATGGACACCCCGGCGGCTCGCACCTTTGCCCGCGCCGCACGGCTTCTCGGCCGCGTCGACACGCCGCTCTACCTGAAACCAAAAGCTACGCCGGCACTCACGGTGGTTCCCACGCACCCGCCGGCAGTGGTGGCCCGAGCAGACCTCAAGGATCTGCCCGCGCTGACTTACCGGATGGCGCAGTGCGTGGTCTGGGCCCAACCTGACAATGCGATCCTCTGCGTTTTGCCCGAGTCGGAAGGCCGTGAGCTCGTAGCAGCCATGCTCGGGGCCTTCGGTCCTCCCGGCTCGGCAGAGACGCTGGATCGTGCTGGCAAAGAGCTAGCATCTTCGCTCTGGCACACAGTTCCGGTGCGCGTGCAGGCAGAGATGCGAGAGTTCCTCGAGCAGCATCTCGCCGAGCTCGACTACGACGCGCTTCGGAACCAGTCCACCCTGGCAGCACACCGCGCGGGGCTCTTCGTCATAGGCAACGTTCGCCTCGTGCTGGAAGCGCTGGCCACGCTCGAGCCAAGCTTACGTAATCTCGACATTCACACCGAGCTAGGCTTCCAGAACGCGTGCCACGACTCCGAAGTCTGGAGCGAGATCATCCGGACCGCACTCTCCGAGCCCTACCTCAGTCTGGTCGCGCAGATGCTCTGACGGCGGCGAGGTTTCGTGCCGACGGCTTCAGCACTCGGGGTCGATGCAAACCCGTCCATCAGCACCAGCGTTGTCGGGACACTCCTTGCCATACACGTCCGCAGCTGTGCCGCCATTAGCTTCGACAGCGGACTTACATTTGGTCAAGCAACCACGGCAGAGGTCGATCGGGTACGTGAAGGGCTTGAAGTCGATGTCGATGTCGCCGGTCGTCGTGCCGAAGAGCTGAATCTCGGCCAGGATCTTCGTACGCTTGGTCTTGCTGTTTGCGAGCAGAAGCGCGTAATCGGCGGGGACAGCCACGAGCGACGCGATGCCGGTGCTCGGATCGCCGCCTTGTGAGGGTACCAACGAATTGTTGGCCGTCGTCCGAAAGGGGTTTGGCAGAGCAGGCGTCACGCTGTTGAACGCGATCACCGCCCCTGCGACGTCCTTCAGCGTCACTTCGGCGTCGTGGATCTGCAGAACATTCGGTTCGGCTCTGCCGAGCGCGAGCTGCTTGTTGGGTCGCAGGGTGCTGTTGACCAAGAGGTTCACGCGGTACGACTTATTATCGCAGGCGGTATTGCTGCCGGCTTTCGAGATGTCGAAGGTGCCCTCCGGAAGGAAGATATAGTTCGTGACACTAGGGCTCACGATGCAGTTCGAATCCGGCGGAATGTTGAAGGAGACGTAGGCCGATGACCCTGTCGGAGCGCAGCCCCAGGCAGAGACGGAGAGCGACAGGGACAAGCAGAGCGAAACACGGCGCATAGTCAGCCTCCCGATGATCCGGAGCAGAGTGCTTGGATCGTAACGCCCTCACGGCTCACCCACAACTTTGCGACAGCACGTGCTCTGCCTACGGCTCACGCAGCAGCGTGATCAACTCGGATAGCGGCAGCGAGAGCTGCGCCACCTGCCCCGGCACACCTGGCAACACATAGCCTAGGGTTCCTCGCACTCGCTTCTTGTCGGATCCCAGAAAGGAAAAGACCTGATCGTTGCGATAGGCCGAGACGCCAATCGGCAACCCCAGCTTGCTAAGGAGCTCCACCATGCGCTCCCGCTCTACCCGGTCGACCCGTCCGAGGCGCTCGGAAACGCCGAACGCCGCGACCATGCCGAGCGACACCGCCTCACCGTGCCGGATCCCGTCGTAGCCGAGTGACGCTTCGATAGCGTGGCCAAGGGTGTGCCCGAGGTTCAGCACGGCGCGCAGCCCCGACTCGTGCTCGTCCTCTCCCACGATCCGCGCCTTCAGACGCGCTGCCATGCGGATCGCTCGCAAAGTTGCCGCAGCTTCGCCAGCCACCAGCGCATCGGCGTCACGCTCCAGCTCGGCGACGGCGTCTTCCCCATCGATCCACGCGGACTTCACCACCTCGGCGAGGCCGGCGCGTCTCTCGGCAAGCGAGAGCGTTGCCAGGACCTCGACGTCCGAAAGCACCAAGCTTGGTTGATGGATAGCGCCAATCAGGTTCTTCCCGTGCGGGGTGTCGAAACCGGTCTTGCCACCGATGGCGCTGTCGACCATGGCCAAGAGCGTGGTGGGTATGTGGCCAATGCGAATGCCGCGCAAGAGCGTCGCGGCCGCGAAGCCGCTCATATCACCGATGACTCCGCCACCGACGCCCAACACCATGGAGCGGCGGTCGACACCGCCGCTGAGGGCTGCATTCCAAATGGCGTCGACGGTGCTCAGGTTCTTCGCGGACTCGCCGGGCGGCAGACGCACCTCGGTCACACGGGCTCCGGCGGCGTCGAGGCTTCGGGCGAGCTCGTCAGCCCAGAGCGGGCCAACCGTCGTGTCGCTGACCAGCAACACATGCGTGACCCGCTCCTCATCAACTATCTGTGAAGCCAAGCGCGAGCGGATTCCCACACCCACAGCGATGCGGTAGGTGCGCGTCCCCAATGGCACGACAATCGGCGGCTGGGCAGCGGCCTGCCACACCAGCGCCGCCGCAGCGCCCGGACTTACCACCGTCGTGTCCAGACGCAAGTGACACTCCGCGTAGGCGCCTGCACGACGTTCGCGCAGCGACGCCAGGCGCGCGGCGATGTCGTCGGCCCCAACCAGCAGCGGCCGCCCTTGTCCGCGTTCTACTCTTTGCAGGAGCGCGTCGTCGGACGCATCGAGCGTGACCAAAAGGCCCGTGCTCAGCAGGTGTCGCCGCAAGCGCTTGTCGGTGACCGCACCACCGCCGAGCGCGATCACGCACTCTGGATGTCTTTCGATCAGCCGCTCCAGAGTCTCGCTCTCCAGTGCTCGGAACGCAGCTTCCCCGCGCGTGCGGAAGATTTCCGAGACGCTGACCCCGGTGTTGGCCTCGATGGCAGCATCGAGATCGATGACCGGAAGGCTGGACAGCTCACCCAACGCCTTGGCGACGGTGGACTTACCGCTGCCCATGAGCCCGGAGAGATAAATGCGCATGGCGAGCTTATGACGCGCACGCTGGCCCGGGGCAAGTCACGCAGACCGCCTCCGAGCCACTTGCAGAGCGCACTTAGTGAGAGAGAGCTTCGCTGCGATTGACGATGCGCGGCGTCAGGAAGATCAAGAGCTCATTGCGAGCGTCGCGCTGCGTGTGGTGCTGGAAGAGAACGCCCAGGATCGGGATGTCGCCAAACACGGGGATCTGGTCGAGACCGTGACCGGTGTTGCGAGTGTAGATACCGCCGATGACGGCCGTGTGTCCGTCCTGCACCAGCAGGTTGGTCGTGGCCTGACGGCGCAGGATGGTGGGGTCACCACGCGCACTGGTCTGGTTGAAGTTCGGCTCGTTGCGGGTGATGGCCACCGACATGGAAACGGCACCATCACTCGTCACGTGCGGTCTCACCGTCAGCGAGAGTTGTGCATCCTGGAACGCCGTCTGAACGCCCTGCACGCCAACCTGTGAGTAGGGAATCGAGGTGCCCTGCGAGATGACTGCGCTGTGGTTGTCCAGCGTTAGCATGCGCGGGGAGGCGATGATGCGAACCTGACCTGTGGTCTCGTACGCGCTCAAGCGGACAGCGAGATTGACGTTACCCGAAAGCGCGCCCATCGACACGCCGATGGCTGCACCGCGACCCGTGCCTGCCGGAGCCGGGAAGTTGACGACGAAATTCGGCTGCGCCGCTGTGCCGAAAGGTGACAGACCTCCAACCGGGGTTTGGCCGTCCGTGGCGCCACCAGCAATGGTTAGATCGTGCGGGAAGATCAGGCCTGTCGGGTTACCGGTCGCGGAGCTCATGGCCACATCGCCACCCCACTGGATGCCGAACTCGTTGGTGAACGAAGTGGTGGCTTCGACAATGCGCGCCTCGATCAGTACCTGCGGCGTCTGACTGTCAAGACTACGAACCAGCTCCTCCGCATCATCCAGATTCTCGGGCACATCGCGGACGACCAGGATGTTGGTGCGTGAATCGACGGCCACCTTGCCGCGTGGCGAAAGCAAGTCTCCGACGCGAGCAGAGAGATCCGCCGCCTGCGCGTAGCTGACGGGAATCAGGCGCGTCTCGAGCGGGGAGAGCTCCAAGCGCTGCTTCTCGCGCTGAATCGCCATCTCGCGCTCTTTCTCGAGCACGGCCTGCGGCGCCACGCGAATCAGGTTGCCGCGGCGCACCATGCCGAGGCCCTTCGAAGTGAGGATGACGTCGAGAGCTTGGTCCCAGGGCACGCCCCGCATCTTGATGGTGACCGACCCGCTGACATCGTCTGCGGTTACGACGTTGACGTTGCCGACCTCCGAGAGCAATCGCAGGATGTTATGGATATCTGCATCCTTGAAGTCCAGGTCGATGCGACGCCCGGTGTAACGGTGGTCTGACTTCGCCGGGCCCACCTGCAGCGGAACGTCCGAAAGAAACGCGGCAACTTCCTGTCCATCGACCTGCACGGCGGCCTCGCGAGCCACGGTGCGGATCTGACGAGTGGCTTCCGGCGCATTCGCCTCCGGCGCAAAGAGCCATACGATGCGGTTGCCTTCGCGAAGCGCGGTCGCGGTGCTACCGGAAGCGTGAGCCACCTCCACCATCACGCGCTCGCCGAGGGTCTTGACCGACACCGCGTGAACCACCATGGCCGCATCACCGATGACCTGCGCGGGCACACCGGTCGCGACCACTGCACCGTCAACCTCCAGCCGAGCTGGCCCAGCAGCGCCAGGCATGACCCGGAAATCTGCCGGACGGTCGAGCTCCACGACCACACGCTCGCGGCCGTTGCGCCGCTCGATGCCGACATACTTGACTCGGGCAACCGAACCCGGAGCGCGCTGCGGAGCAACCTCGCGCTCGGCGGTGGGCGCGCTCGCTGCATCCAGGAACACGCGAATGCGTCCGCTCTCCGAACGTGCGCGGTAGGTCGCAGGGCGCACCAGCGTGAGTACGATCCGCACGCCTTGCGCGGTCGTGCTGGCAGTGGTTCGCGCGATCGGCCGCGCGTTGCCACGGACCTGCAGTCCGTCCGGCCCGAGCACCGCCCCACCCACCTGGATGACTATCTGCTTACCGTCATCGAGTGAGTCGATGGAATACGTCGGAATCCGAAACGATCCGTCGATCGTGACCTCGGCCCGGTCCCCTTCGCCACTCACGTCGAGTGTTGCCACCGAGGCAGGCGTTGCCTCAGCCAGTGCAACGACAGGTAACAAGAGTGAAAATACAATCGCGATGGATCCGCACGAGACGCGCATGGAAGTCTCTCCTATGCTCTATGTTCCGAGATCATCGGACGCCGGACGAGCAGAACGCAAAAAAGCGGTAGCCAAGCTCGCCGGATGCGTCGCCACCCGCACTGCCGATGGCTGCCTCGGACACGGCACAGATCGAAGCGAACCCGGACGACGCGCGTCGCGCGCTCTCTGCCGCTGCAGCACCAACCCAGACGAGAGGAATCGCGCAGAGCTCCTTACGGTCACTCTTTCGACGCCACTTCATCACGCAACGTGATGATGCGTGAGAGCGGCGGGCGCGTCGGATCGGTAGGATCCTGTCTGGTCAGCAC
>JADGRG010000205.1 GCA_017881145.1 Sandaracinaceae bacterium
TCTGCTCGGCATCACCATCGGCACCGATGGTGAGCCAGTGGTCAGCGTGCTCGAGGCTGAAACGCTGGTCGCAGGCGGAGCCACCGAAAGCCAGCCAGCCATCGCCTACGCGAAAAACTGGGGTAGCTGGGGTGTGGCCTACCACGACACTAAGGGCTTGCGCGCGCGGGTGCTCGACGGCACGGGCAAACCATTGGGCGCCGATTCCTACGTACTCGTGGCCAACGTCCCCGCGGGGACCGGCGCCGTGAAGTCCTACTACGCGCCGTCCATCGTGGCGCTTTCCAAAGCACCCGGGTGGTTCGGCGCGGTCACCTACGCAGAGCTCGACGGAGGCCAAAGACGCGTGCTCGAGTCTACCACGCTGAGCTCGTGCCAGGGTGCTCCGTAGGCACGACGCTCTTCACATACGGATCAGTGGATCGCTCGGCAGCCGCAAAAGCAGCGCGCGTGCCTGCGCGACCACGAAGATCGACCCGGCGATGACGACGAGCCCCTTGGGGCCGGCGAGCTTCTTGGCACGTGCCAACGCGGCCTCGACGCTGCGTGCAGCGCTGCCAGGCTGCACACGCCGCAGCTCGCGCACGCTCGCCGCGCGCGCCATGAGCTTCGGCGCGTAGACGACGTGATCAAAAAGCGGCCCGAGGATGCGCAGCATCGCTGGATAATCCTTGTCGCTCATCACCCCGAACAAGAGCACGCGACGGGCTCTGCGCGTCTTGCCACGCACTCGCGCCGGCAGCGCGCCCAGGTGCTGCGCGAGGGCCGCGGAGCCGTCGGGGTTGTGCGCGGCATCCAGCAGCAGCTCTGGACTTCCTGCGATCCGCTCCAGCCGCGCTGGCCAGCGCACCCGCGAGAGCCCACGACGCACGGCCGCGTCCGGAATGCGAAAGCCAAGAGAGCGCAGCCGAACCAACGCTGCCACCGCACAGGTGGCGTTGTCGCGCTGGTGGTCACCGCAGAGCGCGAGTGAGAAGGGACCGATTTCCCGACCCTCTGTTTGCACGTAGAGACTCGCGCCTTCGGCTTCTGGCAGCGCGCTGAAGTCCCGATCGATGAAGATTGCCTTGGCTCGCCTACGGCGCGCTGAGCTGCGGATCGCGCGCAACGCCTCCGGCTCGCGTGTGCCAACCACCACGGGCATGCCTGACCGCACGATGCCAGCTTTTTCACTCGCAATTTCGAAGAGTGTGTTGCCGAGGTAATTCATGTGGTCGAACGCGATGCGGGTGATCACGCCCAGCACACCCGGCAAAGCGTTGGTCGCATCCAAACGGCCGCCGAGCCCGACCTCCAACACGGCGACCTCACACTCGTGATCTCGAAACGCCTCCACCGCCATGAGGGTCGAAAGCTCGAAGAAGGTCACTTGCGGTGCGTCCGGCGCTGCAAATGCGGCAAGCACGTCACTGATGCGCCGGGCAGCCTCGCGTGTCCCGATGGGGCGGCCATCGATGCGGATGCGCTCGGTGAAACGGTGCAGATGCGGCGACGTGAAGAGGCCCGTCCGGTAGCCGGCCGCCGTCAGCGACGCCGCGATCATCGCAGAGACCGAACCCTTGCCGTTGGTGCCGGCCACGATCACGCAGGGCATGGCGTCCACGTCAAAGCGCCGAAAGCGCAGCGCGTCGTGCATGCGGTCGACGCCCAGGCGCACGCCGCGCGCCTGCAAGGCAAAGAGCTTCTCGATCGCGATTTCGTAGCGCATGTGGCGAGCGTTCTAGCCAGCTACGATGACGGCAAGGTGCCGACCGGAGGCTTGGCCATCCCGGCGAAAAGAAAAGAAGCGTGACGCCTCGCATTGGGTGCAGCCTGCCACGTCCTCGATGGACTCCGCTGCGACACCCGCCGCCATCAGCTGCGCACGTACCAGCTTGGCGAGATCGACGTGTGGCTTTTCGCGTCCGCGATGCACCACATGGCTGGCGACCGAAGCGCGCGCGAGCTCGCTGGCGACGTCCTCGCCCACTTCGAAACAACACGCTCGGATGTGCGGAAAGATCGCAGCCGAGAGCCTTTTGGGTCGTGCGTCGGCGAGGCGGCAAAGCGAGCTAATCCCTGCCAGCACCACGCCCGCGGCCGTCCCGCGCCAACCGGCGTGCAGCGCAGCCACCGCGCGCGTCTGTGGGTCCGCGACCAGCACCGGGATGCAGTCTGCTGTGCGCACCGCGACCGCCAACCCCCGGCAGGCGGTGACCAGGCCATCGCCCGAGTGCGTGCGCAAGCGCTCGGCGTCATCGCCCTGCCGCACCTGTTCCACGACCGAGCCGTGGACCTGACTCAGCTCGAAGAGCGCTGCCTCCCGGTAGCCGACCGCCTCGGCCATGCGGCGATGGTTTTCGGCCACGTGCTCGGGCTGGTCGCCCACGTTGCGGCCGAGGTTCATGGTGTCGTAGGGGGCGCGGCTCACGCCGCCTTGGCGCAGCGAAAAACCGTGCGAGAAACCGTGGTGAGAGAGCAGCGCGGAGCGCAGAAGCATGGCGGTTTTGTAGCACGACCGTTTGCGAAGCGCGGCCGGGTCTTCTATGGTCGCGCGCCAGACGCGACAAGCCGAAGGTGTCGCATGAGTCTCGTGACCCGCACGAGGGAGAGTAGCCATGGAACACGCGTTTCCTTCTCAGCCCTGGGCCAAGGCCTACGAGGCGGCGATCAACGGCAACCCGAGCTACGTGACGGCCGGCAAGGACTGGACGCACGGCGCGGTCGCGATGGTCGTGAAAGCCGATCTCTCGATCGACATCGCGCAAGACATGGCGGTGGTAGTGGACGTGAACGCCGGCCACTGCCGCGCCGCGACTTACATGCCAGCCGAAGAGGCCCGCAAGACCGCGCCCTTCGTGATCGAAGGGCCCTACGACAACTGGAAGAAGTTGATCGTCGAGAACCTGGACCCGATCAAGACACTGATGCAGGGCAAGCTCAAGCTCACCAAGGGCCACCTGCCCACCATCATCCGCTACGTGGAATCGTCCAAGCAGTTGCTGGCGAGCGCACAAAACGTCGCAACCCGTTTTCTTAGATGAGGTGAAGCATGGGGACGCTGGCCTATGAGAACCGCATCGAGCTCGCGCAAGGCACGGAGAACAACGGCCTAGCAGGCATGGTGGCCGCGCTCATCCTGCAGAACCTCAACGACAAGCCGCAGAAGCGCGACGACTTCGCCAAGCTACGCGGTCGTGTGGCCATCGTCGCCGAAGACGCGAGGGTCGCCATGACGCTCGACTTCGCTGGCAACATGCTGACCCTGCACGACGGGATCGTGGGCGTGCCGGATGTCACCGTCCGTGCCAACAGCGACGACATCATCCAGCTCTCGCTGGTCGAGCTGACGCAACGCTTCGCGCTGCCCAACCTGCGCGGCGAAGCCATGAAGCAAGTCATGCACAAGAGTCACACCGGACAGATCCGCGTCTTCGGTGCGCTCGCCAACTTGGCGATGGTTCTGCGCCTGACTCGGCTCTTGTCAGTCAACTGATGCTTGACAACCAGGGCCCCCGCGGTGCATGAGGGCCTTCGCTGCGGACGTGGCGGAATTGGCATACGCGCTAGCTTGAGGTGCTAGTGGGGGCAACCCCGTGGAGGTTCGAGTCCTCTCGTCCGCACCACTCGCGCTCCTTTTGCGACCCGCCTCTGTGAAACACGGGGCGCGAAACGCAAAGAGCCGCGAGATCTCAATACGAAGTCTGAAACGGCACCTCGCCGCCCAACCCGAAAGCCGGGTTCGCGGCAGCAGGCGCTCGCGGCGGCGACGACGCCCTCAGAATCACAGCATTTTTGCGTCCCCACTGGGTCTTCGTAGTAGACTTCTGTCTTGCGGGGTCGGGCCCGCCGGAGGTGGCATGTTCAAGGAAATCCTGCGCGAAGTCGTGGAGAACACCGACGGCGCGGTGGCCGGCATCCTGATGGGATTCGACGGCATCACGGTCGAGAGCTACGTGGGCGAATCGGCCGGCGTCGACATGGAAACCGTCGGCGGCGAGTACAGCCAGGTGCTGACACAGATCAAGCAGGCGTCCGCCCTCTTGGAGATGGGCAATGCGCTCGAAGTCGCGGTGCAGGCCGAGACCATGACGACCCTGATGCGCCTTCTGAACGACGAGTACTTCGTGGCGCTGGCCATCCAACCCACAGGCAACTTCGGCAAAGCGCGCTTCCTCTTGCGCATGCAGGCCGGCAAGCTGCTCGAGAACCTCGTCTAGCCGTGCGAGGAGTTCCGGCACAAGTCGCTGACCGCGGCGGTCTGCGTGGGCAGCGTGATGGGCTTGGGCGCGGATGGCTATCTGCTGGCTTTGCGGGGCCTCACCGGGCACCTCGCTCGCGCTTCGATGCCGCGCAAGTCGGGCGCTGCGGGCAAGCGTGCACACAAGCGCGCCTAGCGGACCACCCGGGCTCGTGCGAGAGTTGGTTCGCGCACCGCACTTGACCGTGGCCCGAGCGGAAACCTAAACTATCGGATGTTATAGGCCTTTTCTCGCTTCGCGGCGGACCATGCAAGCGCACCCCGCGCCGCGATGGGCGCTCGTAAGGTTGGACCGTCGTTCGTGAGCATCGATCGCGCCAAAGCCATGCAGGTGGCCCAGAAGTACCTGGCCAAAGGTCAGGTCGACAAGGCCATCGTCGAGTATGAGCGCGTGGTGCAGAGCGACCCCAAGGACGCGCGCACCCTGCTCAAGCTGGGCGACCTCTACACGCGCAAGGGGGCCAACAAAGAAGCCAGCGCGACCTACCGCAAGGTCGCCGAGCAATACGCCGACCAGGGTTTCTTCCTGAAGGCGGTCGCGGTCTGCAAGCAGATCCTCAAGCTCGATCCAGGCCAGCTCGAGATCTGGGAGAAGCTCGCGGGGATGTATGAGCTGCTCTCGCTGGTGAGCGACGCGCTGACCACCTACGAGCAAGTCGCGGATGCGCACACGCGAGCCGGCAACCCGCGCAAAGCACTGCGTGCGCTGGAAAAGACTGCCGAGCTCGATCCCGAGAACGTCGCCACGCGCATTCGCTACGCCGAGGCGCTCTCCAAGCTGAACAAGACCGAGGAAGCTGCAGCAGCCTTCGCGCAGGGTGCCGAGGCGCTGAAGAAGCAGGGTCGCATCGACGACTACCTCAAGGTGGCAGAGCGCCTGCTCTTCCATCAGCCGGACAACTACCAGCTCTGCCGCGAGCTGGCGGCGGCCTACCTACAACGCAGTGATGCAAAGCACGCGCTGAGCAAGCTGCAGGTCTGCTTCAACGCCGACCCAAAGAACGTCGACACTCTCACGCTCTTGGCACGCGCCTTCGAGCAGCTCGGGCAAGTCCAGAAGACCGTGTCGGTGCTCAAGGAAGTCGCGCGCCTGCATGCAGCGGAAGCACGACGCGCTGACCAGGGCTCGGTGCTGCGCAAGATCCTGAGCATCGATCCGGGCGACGCCGAGGTGCGGCGCGAGCTCTCCCAACTCGGAGCCTCGGGGGTTTCCGGGGCGCAGGCCGAGCCTGTCGACGTGCCCGAGGAAGACTACGACGAGATCCTGGTCGACGATGAAGACGAAGCGCCGACCGCACGCCACATCGGTGCGAGCCTGCGCCCGAGCTCGGCCGAAACCGAGCAGCGGCGCGGACAGGTCGCGCGGCTTTTGAGCGAGTGCGACGTGTTCCTGCGCTACGGGCTCTTCGACAAGATGGTCACGCAGCTGCAGAAGGTGCTCGACCTGGAACCCAGCAACATCGAAGCGCACGCCAAGCTCAAAGACGTCTACCTCAAGACGAACAAGCCGGCCGAAGCGGTGATCCAACTCATCATGCTCGCCGAGAATGTGGCCGAGACGAATCCGGCAGCGGCGCGCGAGCACATGCGCGAAGCAGCCAAGCTCGACCCGAAGAACCGCGCGGTGGCAGAGCATCTGCAAGCGCTGGAAGAAAGCGCCGCGGTAAGCGCCGAGCAGGAAGACGAAGTCATCGTGCTCGACGATCACGACGAGGCCGATACCTCGGATTTATCCGAGGTCACGCTGACCGACAATCCGCTGGCCAAAGGCAGGCCAGAAGAGTCCTTCGCGTCGGTGATTCCTTCCGACGACGCGATCGCCGAGGAAGACGACGGACCCGAGTTGACCATGGAGGATGCAGCCGAGGGCGGCGACGAGCTGGAGCTGGATTCGGACGAAGCGCCCCAGCCAAGCGAGCCGGAAGAGCTGCCCGAGGAGATCGTCGAAGCGCTCGGAGAGGCGGAATTCTACCTGAAGCAGGGGCTCACCGACGAAGCGCGCGAGACGCTCGCGGACGCGCTCGAAGAGCATCCCGATCACCCGGCGCTGCTGCAACGGCTGGCTGCTCTCGATGCATCCGTAACCGATGCACCCGCAGCAGCTGACACCGAGGACTCGAGCTTTGCTCTCGCCCAGAAGCTGGCCGGCGAAGCCAGAGCGCAACCGGCGTCGGGGACAGGTCCGCTCGAGATGGCCGACGTGCTCGCTAGCTTCAAAGCCGGCGTCGCCAAGCAGATCGACAAGCACGACACGGCGACCCACTTCGATCTGGGCATCGCCTACATGGAGATGGGCCTGCACCTGGAGGCCATCGATGAGTTCAAGCTGTGCTTGCACGAGGGCGGGGATCGCTCGTGTCGCGCCCACACCATGATCGGCCTTTCCTACGTGGCCAAGGGCGATATGGAGCCCGGTCTCGAGCACTTCAAACAAGCGCTCGATGCGAGGCCGAGCAATGACGAAGAGATCGGGCTGTGGTTCGAGATCGGCAACGCGCACGAGCTGCTCGGCAAGACCATGGAAGCCCTGGTCTGGTACGAGAAGGTCGAGGAGAGGAGCCCCA